>NZ_JBICMS010000084.1:0-36369 GCF_043106615.1 Pseudomonas sp. CJQ_9
GGGCTGCAAAGCAGCCCCAGTAACGCTTAACTGACAGGCTTTACCTATCCATAGGTGCCTTCTGCCTTGCCCCGGTGACCCCACTCACCCCATCGACCGCGCCCCTACCGGTTGCGCATGGCCCCGCGAAGTCACGATGCCCAGGAAGGAGATCACAATCGCCAGCCCCAATGTGGAGCTCACCTCTGCGCGGTGCTCAGGCGTGTACATCATGACCGCCAGCGCCCCGCCAATGAAAATGATCACCGCCCAGGTCAGGTACGGGAACAGCCACATGCGGAACTTCAGCTCGGTGTTCTCCCGCTCCAGGCGGCGGCGCATGCGCAGCTGCGAGATGGCAATGACCATGTACACCAGCAAGGCAATGGCGCCAGAGCTGGCCAGCAGGAACTCGAACACACCCTTGGGCGCAAAGTAGTTGAGGATGGCGATGGCGGCCCCGATCAGGGTGCTGCCAAACACCGCCGCACGCGGCACACCAACTTTCGAGGTCTTGTTGAGGAAGGCCGGTGCGTCACCGCGCTTGGCCAGCGAGTACATCATCCGCGATGCGATGTAGATCGACGAATTCATGCAACTGGTTACCGCCACCAGCACCACCAGGTCGACCATCAATGCCGCGTTGGGGATGTTCATGATCTCCAGCGCACGTTGGTACGAACCCACCACCGCCAGCTGCGGATCGTTCCACGGCACCACCGAGATGATCACGAAGATCGACAGGATGTAGAAGGTACTGATGCGCCAGATCACCGAGCGGGTGGCCTTGGCGATGTTGCGCGACGGGTCGCTGGACTCGGAAGCCGCAATGGTCACGGCTTCGGTGCCGATGAAGCTGAACATCACGGTAATGAACGCCCCGACCACAGCCGACCAGCCATTGGGCGCAAAACCGCCGTAGTCAGCCATCAACCCGCTCAAGCCGCTGACTTCGCGGTTGGGCAGCCAGCCCATCAGCGCGGCAAAGCCCAGGCCGATGAAACCGAGAATGGCCGTGACCTTGAGGATGGCGAACCAGAACTCGAACTCGCCGTACTTGGCCACGCTGAACAGGTTGGTCCCGGCCAGCAACAGCACCGAGGCCAAGGCGAAGATCCAGCTGTCCACCTGGGGGAACCAGGCGTTCAGCACATGCCCGGCGGCCAGCGCCTCAATCGGAATGACCAGTACCCAGAACCACCAGTACAACCAGCCGATGGTGTAGCCGGCCCAGCGGCCGATGGCCTGGTCGGCGTAGGTGGAAAACGATCCGGTGTCAGGGTGCGCCACGGCCATTTCGCCGAGCATGCGCATGACCAGAACCACCAGGGTTCCGGCTACGAAATAGGAAATTATGGTGGCTGGGCCGGCTGCCGCAATGGCGTGGCCAGAGCCGACGAAAAGTCCGGCGCCGATGATGCCGGCGATAGACAGCATCGTTACGTGTCGTGGCTTGAAACCTTGTGCAAGGTTGCCATCAGATCCCACGGTGTTCATTGATGTTGTTCTCTTTTTGCTGACACAAGGATGGACGGGCAGGCGTAGGCGAAAATAGCTCCTTTGAGTTGGGTAGGTCGACACAATGCTCGCATGCTGTTGTTGATCTTTGGCACGCGTCACAGCGCAAGGTGTCAGTGCGGTTCGGGCTTCATTTAAGCCCCGCGGGGCGGTGGGAAATTACACGAGAACGCCCCGGAACTGTTCGATCACGACAGGGCATTTCCCTTGGCGCCATATGTCGCGAATGGCATATCCAATCGCGCCATCGGGGCGTTGGGTGCTTTTGTTTTTCATCTGGTTGTGTATTGCCTGTACCGGCCCTATCGCCGGCAAGCCGGCTCCCACAGGTCCTCCACACGCTTCAGAACCTGTGAAGTACTCTGTGGGAGCCGGCTTGCCGGCGATAGGCCGGTATAGGCAACACCACTGGCAGCCAGCCACAAAAAAGCCCCGGTCTCCCGGGGCCTCTGTTGCCAAGGCGTCTGCCTACGCCTGCCCGGTACGCTCGAAGCGCCTGGCCAGCAACAGGTAAGCGAGGATCCCCAGCACGCCATGGGCGGCCACGAACCAGAGTGCGTTGTGGAACGAGCCGGTGCTGGCCACTACGTAGCCAATCACCAGTGGGGTGACGATGCCGGCAATGTTGCCGATGCCATTGAATACACCACCGCACAGGCCGACCATCTTCGTCGGCGCCACATCCGACAGCACCGCCCAGCCCACCGCCGCCAGGCCCTTGCCAAAGAAAGCCAGGGTCATCAGGGCGATCACCGCCGCGTTGCCATCTACATAGTTGGCCAGCACCAGGCAGGTGGACAGCGCCATGCCAATGATGAACGGGGTCTTGCGGGCCCTGGACGGGTGCACGCCGCGGCGGATCAGCCAGTCGGATACGAAGCCCCCCAGAATGCCGCCCGTGAAGCCGCAAATGGCCGGCAACGCGGCCACCCAGCCAGCCTCCATGATGGTCATGCCGCGCCCCTTGATCAGGTAGATCGGGAACCAGGTGATAAAGAAGTAGGTCAGCGCGGTGATGCAGTACTGGCCCATGTACACCGCCCACAGGTTGCGGCTGGTGAACAGTTGCGCAAGCTCTGCGCGGGTCGGCTTGCTCCTGGCGGCCTTGCGCTCCTGTTCCAGGTCGACCAGGGCGCCACCCTCACGCATGTAGTCCAGCTCTTCGCGGCTCAACCCCGGGGCGCTGTGCGGCTCATGGTACAAACGGAACCAGACCACGCTCAGCAGCAGCCCCAGCACGCCCATCCAGATAAACACCTGCTCCCAGCTCATGGCGTGGGTCATCCACGCCATCAGGGGGGCAAACACCACCACCGCCATGTACTGCGCCGAGTTGAACAGTGCCGATGCCGTGCCACGTTCGCGGGTCGGGAACCAGCAGCTGACAATGCGCGAGTTGGCGGGAAAGGCCGGCGACTCCACCAGGCCAAGCATGAAACGCATGGAGAAAAGCGCCACCGCCGCCGAGGCACCGGCCAGGCCCACCCAGCCCACGGTGCCTTGCAGCAACGTGAACAACGACCACAGGATCAGGCTGATGCCGTAGACACGCCGGGCACCGAAGCGGTCGAGCAGCCAGCCGCCGGGCACCTGGCCCAGGGCATAGGCCCAGGCGAACGCGGAGAAAATCATGCCCAGCATGACCGGGTCCAGGCCCAGGTCCGCAAGCACCTCGGTGCCGGTGATCGACAAGGTGGCGCGGTCGGCATAGTTGATGACGGTAATGACAAAGATCAGCGCCAGGACCAGGAAGCGATGGCGACCGATCCCGGCCAGGGCCTGCGGTGCGGCGACGGCGGTTTTGCTGTTCATGTGGACCCTCTTGCTTCTCGGTGGAAGCGATTGTTCTTGTGCGCAGAAGGGGTGGCCCTGGGGCCTTTGTGTTGCCTGTGCCGGCCTCTTCACGGGCATGCCCGCTCCCACAGGTACTGCACAATGCTCAGGACCTGTATCACGCCTGTGGGAGCGGGCGTGCCCGCGAAAGGGCCCTAAAGGTGAACCACCCGATTCGGCGGCAGCTCACCGCGCAAACAGGCCTCAAGGTTGAGCAAAACCATGCGCCCCATCTCCAACCGGGTCTGCAGCGTGGCGCTACCCCGATGCGGTTGCAGGCTGACCTGGTTCAGGTCCAGCAAGGCCGGGGGCACGTAAGGCTCGTCTACGAAAACATCCAGCCCGGCCCCGGCAATGCGCCCTTCGCGCAACGCTTCGACCAGTGCGGCTTCATCCACCAACTTGCCGCGCGCCACGTTGACCAGATAACCCTGCGGCCCTAGCGCCTCCAGCACCTCGGCCGTCACCAGCACTTGCCCGCCGTCGGCGGCAGCGGCGACCACCAGCACATCCACAGACCGCGCCAGCTCAACCAGGTCCGCCTCATAGCGGTAGCCTGTGCCTGGCTGCTCGCGCCGCCCGTTGTAGGCAATGCTCATGTCGAACGCAGCAGCGCGGCGGGCGATTGCCTTGCCCACCTGGCCAAGGCCGACGATGCCCAGCGCACAACCGCTGACCCGGCGTGCCAGTGGCAAGTCGACCTTGCCCCACAAACCCTCGCGCACCAGCCGCTCACCCTCGCCCAGGCGGCGCAGGCTGCTGATGATCAGCCCCATGGCCAGGTCGGCAACGTCGGCAGTCAGCACGCCTGGCGTGGTGGTGACATGAATGCCGCGGCTGGCCGCATGGCGCAGGTCGACAGCGTCGGTGCCGATGCCACTGATGGCGATGATCTCCAGCGCAGGCAGCTGGTCCATCAGCGCGGTGGGCAAGCCTTTGGCACCGCCGGTAACCACGCCGCGAATGCGCGGGCCGGCCTGTTCCAGTAGCTGTTGCGGATTGGGCTGCTGGTACAGCCGATGGACCTGATAGGCACTGACCAATTGGGCATCGATGGCCTCAGGCAAGGGCTGGGTCAACAGCACTTCGATGGGGGTGTGGTTCATGGTGGGCGTCCGGCAGTTCAAAGACATGACTCGATGCTAGGCCGCCGTTTGATACAGGTCTAATATAGATGCTGGATCGAATAATTCAGGAATTGAATCATGGAGCTGCACCAGTTGCGCTGCTTCGTGGCCGTGGCCGAAGAGTTGCATTTCGGCCGCGCCGCGACCCGCCTGCACATGACCCAGCCACCCTTGAGCCGGCAGATCCAACTGCTGGAACATGCCTTGGGCGTATTGCTGCTCGAGCGCAACAACCGCCAGGCGCGGCTGACCCTGGCAGGCCAGAGCTTTCTCGAAGACGCCCGGCGCATCCTGCAGATCGCCGAGTCGGCCAGCCAATCGGCGCGGCGCATCGCCCACGGCGAAGCCGGCCGGCTGACCTTGGGGTTCACCGCCGTTGGCGCCTACAGCATGATCCCGCGCTTGCTGGTGCACGCCGGGCAGACTCTGCCGGATATCGAACTGGTGCTTAGCGAGCGCGTCTCCAGCACGCAGGTGCACGACCTGGAAGCGGGGCTGATCGACGTCGGCCTGGTGCGCCAGGTGCTGCCCAGCGCGCGCGTGGAGTACTTGCCGATCCACCGTGAACCCTTCGTTGCCGCCCTGCCCGCCGGGCATGCGCTGGCGGCGCGTGAGCGGCTCAGGCCGGGCGACTTCGACGAGCAACCGTTCGTGATGTACAGCGCCAACGAAGGGCGTTATTTCCATGACCGTATCGCCAACCTGTTTGCCCGGCATCAAGTGCAGCCGCGGTACTTGCATCAGTTGGGGCAGACGCATTCGATCCTGGGCCTGGTCAATGTAGGGCTGGGGTGCGCAGTGGTGCCGGCATCGGCGCAAGCCCTGCGCCTGGAGCAGGTGGCGTTCAGGCCACTGGTGGGCATGGAGCAGCAGGCAGAGATCTTCCTGGCGTTCTGCCGGGATAACCCCAACCCGGTGCTGGGGGCATTCGTAGAGATGGCGCGGGCGTTTTTTGAAGCAGGTTGACAGGGAGCTGCTGGCCTTTTCGCGGGCTTGCCCGCTCCCGCAGGTACAGCGCAAGATTCAACTGCTGCGCCGGACCTGTGGGAGCGGGCAAGCCCGCGAAGAGGCCAGCAGCCTTAACGCACCAGGCAAGGCCGCTTGTTATCAAAGCGCCAACCCGGAATCAGGAACTGCATCGCCACGCTGTCATCCCGCGCCCCCAACCCCATGTTGCGGTAGCACTCGTGGGCCTTGGCCAGTTGATCCTCATCCAGCTCCACCCCCAACCCCGGCCGCGCCGGCACATGCACATGGCCGTCGACAATGCGCAGCGGCTCACGGGTCAGGCGCTGGCCGTCCTGCCAGATCCAGTGGGTGTCGATCGCGGTGATCTCACCCGGCGCGGCAGCCGCCACCTGGGTGAACATCGCCAGCGAAATATCGAAGTGGTTGTTGGAGTGCGAACCCCAGGTAAGCCCCCAGTCGTTGCACATCTGCGCCACCCTCACCGAGCCCTGCAAGGTCCAGAAATGCGGGTCGGCCAGCGGAATGTCCACCGACTGCAACTGGATCGCATGGCCCATCTGCCGCCAGTCGGTGGCGATCATGTTGGTAGCCGTGGGCAAACCCGTAGCGCGACGGAACTCGGCCATCACCTCGCGGCCCGAGTAGCCGTTCTCGGCGCCGCATGGGTCTTCGGCATAGGCCAGCACATCGTGTTTGTCGCGGCACAGGGCGATGGCTTGCTTGAGTGACCAGGCCCCGTTGGGGTCCAGGGTGATGCGTGCTTCGGGGAAGCGTTCGGCCAGCGCCGTCACTGCTTCCATTTCCTCTTCCCCCCGCAGCACGCCGCCCTTGAGCTTGAAGTCGCTGAAGCCGTAACGCTGCTTGGCCGCTTCGGCCAGGCGCACCACGGCCTCGGGTGTCAGGGCCTTTTCATGGCGCACACGGAACCAGTCGTCGTCACTGTCCGCTTCGTTGCGGTAGGCCAGGTCGGTCTGCTGGCGGTCGCCGATATAGAACAGATAGCCCAGCATCTTCACCGCATCACGTTGCTGGCCCTCGCCCAGCAGCGCCGCCATTGGCACACTCAGGTGCTGGCCGAGCAGGTCGAGCAGCGCCGATTCGATCGCCGTCACGGCATGCACGGTGATACGCAGGTCGAAGGTCTGCAGGCCGCGCCCTGCCGAGTCGCGGCTGGCGAACGTCTGGCGCATGGCATTGAGCACGCGCTGGTAGTGACCGATCGGCTGGCCTACTACCAGGCTGCGGGCGTCTTCCAGGGTCTGGCGAATGCTCTCGCCACCCGGCACTTCGCCAAGGCCCGTGTTGCCCGCGCTGTCGCGCAGTACCACCACGTTACGGGTAAAGAACGGGCCATGTGCGCCACTGAGGTTGAGCAGCATGCTGTCGTGGCCAGCCACCGGAATCACGCGCAGGTCGGTGACCACCGGGGTGCTGGTGTGAACGGCGGGTGTTGTCTGCATATTCATGGTTGTTGTCTCGCAGTCGTCAGTGGGTCTGGCCCAAGGCCGCAGGGGCCTTCAGGCTATCGGAAGGTGCGCCCTTGGGGCGTGTACGTACGAAGAAGATGGCAATTGCCGCCAGCACCGAAGTCACCGCCAGGCCATACAACCCGCCCTGGATCGAGCCGGTCTGCTGCTCCAGCAGGCCGAACGTGGTGGGGGCAACGAAGCCGCCGAGGTTGCCGACCGAGTTGACCAGGGCTATCACCGCCGCCGCGATGCGAGCATCCAGGTAGCCCTGCGGGATCGGCCAGAACAGTGACGAGGCCGACTTGAAGCCGATGGCGGCAAAGCACACGGCGACAAAGGCGAACACCGGCCCGCCAGTGGTGGACATGAACATGCCGATGGCCGCGACCACCAGGGCGCCTGCCACCCAGGCCTGCTGGAACTTCCAGCGTGCCGAACCGGCAGCGAAGGCATACATGGCCAGGATCGAGATCAACCACGGGATGGAGTTGAGGAAGCCGACCTGCAGGTCGCTGAGGTCGCCCATGCGTTTGATGATGCTCGGCAGCCAGAAGGTGGCCGCGTAGATGGTCAGCTGGATGCAGAAGTAGATCAGGCAGAACAGTACGATCTGGCGGTCCTTGAGCAGGCTCCATGCCGACGGCTTGACCGCACCCAGCGCCTCGCGCGCTTGCTGTTCACGGTCGATGGTCGCGACCAGCGCATCCTGCTCGGCCTGGCTTAGCCACTTGGCGTCCTGCGGTTTGGAGTCGAGCCAGAAGAACACGAAGAAGCACAACGCCACCGAGGCCATGCCTTCGATGAACAGCATCCACTGCCAGCCGTGCAGGCCGAGCCCCTGGATTTGCATCAAGGCCCCGGCCAAGGGGCCGGAAATCAGCGAAGCCAGCGCCGACCCGCTGAGAAAAATGGCGATTGCCTTGCCGCGCTCGGCCGCCGGCAACCAGCGGGTGAAGTAGTAGATCACCCCAGGGAAGAAGCCCGCTTCGGCCACGCCGAGCAGAAAGCGCAGTACATAGAACTGGGTTTCGTTCTGCACGAAGGCCATGGCCGTGGCCACCAGCCCCCAGGTGAACATGATGCGGGTCAGCCACAAGCGGGCACCCACCTTCTGCAGCAGCATGTTCGAAGGCACCTCGAACAGCGCGTAGCCGATGAAGAACAGCCCGGCACCAAAGCCAAAAGCTGCAGCGCTGATGCCCAGGTCGCTTTCCAGGTGCGGGCGGACGAAGCCGATGTTGACGCGGTCCAGGTAGTTGACGATGAACATGATGACGAACAGCGGCAGCACGTGGCGCTTGACCTTGGCCACGGCGCTGGCCAACGCGTCGCCTTCATTCCGGGCAGACGGAGCGAGGGTGTCGTTCACAGGTGGATCTCCCACTAAATTGTTTTTGTGCGGGTCGGGGTTGTCTGACATGGCAGTGGGAACGAGCATAGGCCCCGAGACGTTGTACGACAAGATCAACAACATCGCTCAAATGGCAAAATACAAGCTGCAATAAAGCCAATTTGTTTCGATCTTGCAAAAACGACCAGTCTAACTGCACACTCGTATGGCGAAAAATTAGGCAAAAAATATTTTTATCAATTAACTTGTCATACAAGCTCAACACGAGATAGACCACAGCATGCTTCCTGATCACGCGCACAAACGCGGCCACAGCCGCGCACATGACCTGGTCTCCCGCCTGACCCAGCAGATTCTGCTGGGCACCTTCAAGCCCGGCGACAAACTGCCGTCGGAGAACAAACTGGTACGCGAGCACGGGGTTAGCCGCACGGTGGTTCGCGAAGCCTTGTCGAAGTTGCAGGCTTCGGGGCTGGTGGAACCGCGCCACGGTATCGGCACCTTCGTGATGGCGCGCCAAGCCCAGGCCGGGTTGCGCGTTGCAGCGGAAAGCGCAGCAAATGTGCGCGACTTGCTGGAGCTGCGGATTGGCCTGGAAGGCCAGGCCGCCGCGCTGGCAGCGCTACGCCGCGATGATGGGCAGTTGGCGCGCATGCGCCAGGCACTGGATGACTACCAGGACCTGGCGGCGGCAGGTGACAGCTGCATCGAGGCCGACCGGCGTTTTCACCTGCTGATTGCCGAAGCCACCGGCAACCTGTATTTCACCGAGATGCTGCTGCAGCTGGGTAACGGCTTGATTCCGCGCAACCGCATGGCCCAAGCCGAGCGCAGTGGATCGAAGATGGCAGCGCAGGCATACCTGGCCAACCTGGAGCACGAGGCAATCCTCAATGCCATCCGCCGGCAAGACCCGGATGCGGCACGCGCGGCGGTGTGCCTGCACCTGTCCAACAGCCGCGACCGGCTGCTACCCGATTGACGGGCAATTGCGGCACAGCGGCCCCGGCGCTTACCAGGTCAGGCAGATCTTGCCGAAATGCCGGTTGCTCTCCTGGTAACGGAACGCGTCGACGATCTGCTCCAGCTCGAAGTGCTTATCCACCACCGGCCGCAAACCGTTGGCATCAATGGCCCGCACCATCGCCTGCTGCTGCGCCCGGCTGCCTACCAGCACCCCTTGCAGGCGAATCTGCCGCACCAATGCCTGCACCAGCGGCAGTTGCCCGGCCACGCCAGTAAGAATGCCGATCAACGACACATGCCCGCCGATCCGTGCAGCGATCATCGACTGCTCCAGGGTAGCCGGGCCACCCACCTCGATCACGTGATCGACACCACGGTTATGGGTCAGCTCGCGCACTTTCTCCCCCCATGCCGGGGTGCGCTTGTAGTTGATCAAGTGGTCAGCGCCCAAGGCCTTGAGCCGCTCCAGCTTGGCATCGCTGGACGAGGTGGCGATCACCGTGGCACCTGCCAGCTTGGCGAACTGCAGGGCGAAGATCGACACGCCACCGGTGCCCTGCACCAGCACCGTGTCGCCCGGTTTGAGGTGGTCGTCGCACATCAGCGCGCGCCAGGCGGTCACGCCGGCAGTGGTCAGGGTGGCGGCTTCGGCATGGCTGAAGCCCGAAGGTGCCAGGGTAAACGCGGTGGCACGGGCGGTGACCTGTTCGCGGGCGTAGCCATCGATGCCGTCACCCGGCACCCGGGCAAAGCCTTCGACATTGGCCTGGCCATCGAGCCAGTCCGGGAAGAACGTACTGACGACACTGTCGCCGACCTGAAACTCGCTGACGCCGGCCCCTACGGCAACGACTTCGCCCGCACCGTCGGCCATGGGGATGCGCCGCTCACTCGGCCCCCACATGCCACTCACCACGGCGAAGTCGTGGTAGTTCAGGGAACTGGCGTGCAGGCGCACGGTGATCTCGCCGGCCTGAGGGGCCGCAGCCTCGCTGCTGCCGACCTCGACCTTGTCGTAGCCGCCGCCAGGTTGAACGTAGATGGCCTTGCTGGTCATGGGTTGGGTCTCCGTATCAACGTCAGGAATGGAAATGAGCATAGACAGGTCTATGGGCTGCAAAAGCTTCACGGGCTTTGCAGCAGCGGCGTTGTGTCGCGATCGGGCTGCGCACTATCGACTCAGCCCAGCATCACCTTCAGTGCCCGGCAATCGACCGCGTGCCAATCCACCAGTTGCGGCCATGGGTTATCTGGCACATTCACCAATATCGTGCGTGCCCCCGCTGCGCGCCCGCAGTCCAGGTCAAAACGGTAGTCACCCACCATCACCAGCTCGCTCGGCGCCACGCCCCAGGCCGCGGCAATCTTCAGCAACCCATCCGGGCTCGGCTTGGGTGCCGCCTCGTCACGCCCGAGCACATGCTCTACCGGGAAGCAGTCCGCCAGGCCGATCGCTTCCAGCGTCACATGGGCCAGTTCCCGCGCATTGCGGGTCAGTATCCCCAACCGGCAACCACGCGCAGCCAGTTCGCGCACCAGTTCAACCGCCCCGGTCGCCGCGGTGGAGGCCTCCGCCAGCTCACGCTCATGCTCCAGCAGCCAGGCATGCTTGGCCGCGGCTTCGTCGGCTGGCAAAGCCGCCAGGTGGGTAAGGATGTCGTCTTCGGCAGGGATACCCAGCGCCTCCCGAATGGCGGCAAAGTCATGCACCGCCACGGTCAGGGTGCCGTCCATGTCGAACACCCAGTTGCGCACCTGCTGCAGGCTCATGCCCAGTCCTTGCGGTGGCGAATCAGGCCTTCCTGGCTCGACGATGCCACCAGTTGCCCGGCCTGGTTGAAAATGCTGCCGCGGCAGAAGCCACGGGAATTACCTGCCCACGGGCTATCGGTGGCATACAGCAGCCACTGGTCGGCACGCAGGTTGCCGTGGAACCACAGCGAATGGTCGAGGCTGGCGATCTGCATGTCACGCTGCCAAACCGACTTGCCATGCGGCACCAGCGCAGTGGTGAGCAGGCCGAAGTCCGAGGCGTAGGCCAGCAGGTACTTGTGCAGGGCCGGCACGTCGGGCAGGTTGCCGTCTGCGCGGAACCACGCATATTTCACCGGGTCGCCTGGCTTGGGGTTGAACGGGTCACGCTCGGTGACCGGGCGAATCTCGATTGGCTTGGCGCACAGCACCTTGTCGCGGATGCGTTCAGGCAGATGGTCTGCCATGGCACGCGCCAGTTCCACTTCGGTAGGCAGGTTTTCCGGGCCGACCACGTCGGGCATCTGCGCCTGATGGGCGAAGCCTTCCTCGTCGTACTGGAACGAGGCGCTACAGGTGAAAATGGTCTGGCCCTTCTGGATCGCCGTCACCCGCCGGGTACTGAAGCTGCCGCCATCACGCACACGGTCCACCGAGTACACCACCGGCAGGCTGGCGTCTCCCGGGCGCAGGAAATAACCATGCAGCGAGTGCACATGGCGCGCGTCTTCGACCGTCTGGCTGGCTGCCGACAACGACTGGCCCAGCACCTGGCCGCCGTACAGCTGGCGGAAGCCCAGGTCTTGGCTGCGCCCACGGAACAGGTTCTCCTCGATGGCTTCGAGGCTCAACAGGTCGACCAGGTCGTCCAACACATGACTCATTGGGGCATCTCCGTAGAAGCGAGCCTTGCTCGCGCTGCGCCGCCTGGGCGGCGCTCGAACTCACAGGCGCCGAACCCCTTGCGGCCCAGCGCCCTTTCAATGGGCAAATAATACAGCGTTTGCCATTCGCACCGAGCATGGCTGTGCATTCAGGCGCGCAGGGTGTGCTCCCAGTGCGCACGGTCGATGCGGTACAGCACATGCGGGCGTAGCGGGTGGCCTGCGGGCAGGCGCGGGTGCTCGAAGCTACCGCGCAGGTCTTGCTGCATGCCGATGGCCTGCATCACCTTTTGCGATGGCAAGTTACTTTCGGCAGTGAACGACACCACCTCGTTCAGGCGCAATTGGGCGAACGCACAGCGCAGGCAGGTCCACGCGGCTTCGCTGGCAAAGCCCAGCCCCCAGTGGCGCCGGGCCAGGCGCCAGCCAATCTCCACGGCTGGCGCGAAATCGGCGTCAAAGTTTACCTGCAGCAAGCCGGTCATGCCGATGAATGCACCGCTGTCCTTGCGCTCCAGCGCCCACAAACCAAAACCGTATTCGTTGAAGTGCCCGCGTATCCGGCCAATCAGCGCGGCAGCTTCAAGGCGTGTGAGCGGTGCCGGGAAGTAACGCATCACCTGCGGGTCGGCACACAGTGCCGCAAATTCACGCAGGTCATCGTCGTGCCATTGGCGCAGCACCAGCCGCGCGCTTTCCAGTTGAAGGGTGGAGGTCATCGGGCCTGCTCCGGTTTTGCCGAATTACAGTCTACAGCGTAGGCGCCGGCGCGGTGTTCACCCAACGGGCCGCAACCGAATGCAATTTTCACACGCCCTTCACCGGCTCCCGACAGCTCGCTTAGCAAAATGCGGCCATCACTGCCGTGCCCGCCACGGCCCTGTCACTGGAGCAACGCATGCTATCGAGCAATACCCTGGGGCACCCTGCCATTCACGCCCGGCGCAAACGGCGCCTGTCTCGCAAAGCCCTTGGTGCCGCACTTGGCTTGTGCATGGTCGTGGCGGCCTTGACCACCTGGCTGGCGACGAGGACGCATATCGTGGACCTTGGCATCGAGCAACAACTGAGTGACAGCGGCCTGCTGCAGCACTGGGCCGACGGTGCCGTGATCGTGATGATCCGCCACGCCGAACGCTGCGACAGCGCCCCGGGCCCGTGCCTGGACGACCCCACCGGCATTACCGTGGCCGGCAGCCAGGCTGCCACGCGGGTGGGCCAAGGCATGCACCAACTGGGCCTGGCCAACACCGATATGCTCAGCAGCCCGAAACTGCGCACCCGGCAAACCGCGCACTTCATCCTCGGCCAGGCGGTGGCCAGCGAAGACTGGCTGGAAAGCTGCGACAGCCAGTTCGCCAGCGATGCCCTGGCGCACAAGCGTGCCGGGCACAACCTGGTGCTGGTGACCCATAACGGCTGCATCGATCACTTCGCCCGCCAGCAGCACGTGGCCGGCGGCGAGCGTGAAAGCGCCTACGCCAGCGCGCTGTTCGTTTCGGTGGACGGTAACGGCAAGGCACGCATCCTCGGCCGCCTGAATGAGCCCGACTGGCAGCGGGTGCTGGCCAGCGCCGCAAAATAGCAGTGGCCTGCTCGGGCCTCATCGCCGGCAAGCCACACAGGCGCTGTGGCAAACACCTGTCAGCCCTGATGCGGCCCATGTGGGAGCCGGCTTGCCGGCGATTGGGCAGCAAAGCTGCCCCGGCCATGGCAAGATCAGCACTGGCCCTGACCGCGACCTCCCCCATGCCGTTGCCGCTGATCTACCACGAAGACTACAGCCCGGAGTTCCCTGCCGAGCACCGCTTCCCGATGGACAAGTTCCGCCTGCTGCACGACCACCTGGTCGACAGTGGGCTGACCACCGACCAGGCTTTGCTGCGCCCAGACATCTGCCCCAACGATATCCTCGCCCTGGCCCATGACCGCGACTACATCGCACGCTACATGAATGGCGAGCTGTCCCGCGAAGACCAACGTCGCCTCGGCCTGCCCTGGAGCGAAGCCTTGGCCCGGCGCACCGTACGGGCCGTGGGCGGCTCGCTGCTGACGGCCGAACTGGCGCTGCAGCATGGCGTTGCCTGCCACCTGGCCGGTGGCACCCACCATGCCCACTACGACCACCCTGCCGGCTTCTGCATCTTCAATGACCTGGCAGTGATCAGCCGCTACCTGCTGGAGGCCGGCCGTGTCCAGCGGGTGCTGATCTTCGATTGCGACGTGCACCAGGGCGACGGCACCGCACGCATCCTGCACGATACCCCGGAGGCCATCACGGTCTCGCTGCACTGCGAACAGAACTTCCCGGCACGCAAGGCCCACAGCGATTGGGACATTCCCCTGCCGCGGGGCATGGGCGACAGCGCCTACCTGAACGTGGTGGACGACACCCTCAACTACCTGCTGCCGCTGTATCAACCCGACCTGGTGCTGTACGACGCCGGCGTCGATGTGCACAAGGACGACGCGCTGGGCTACCTGCAACTGACGGACGCCGGCGTGGCCGCCCGCGACGAGGCCGTGCTGCGTCACTGCCTGGGCCGCGATATTGCGGTAATGGGTGTGATCGGCGGCGGCTACAGCAAGGACCGGGTGGCCCTGGCCAAACGCCACGGCATTCTTCACCACAGCGCTGCGCGTGTCATCGGTTGTTCACAATGACTGTGGAACCGCTTGTGGATAACCTGCGGGAAAGCCGCTGCAGGCCTTGAGCAGCAAGGCCTGCAGAACACTGGTTGTTTTTTGACCAGTGCTTCCGGGGGCAGCGCTGCGCTAGAATGCGCCTCTTTTCCACAGCCTGCTGCCCACCATGCCCGATTTCAACCCCGCATCGCCTCCCCTTGCTGTCGTCATCGGTGGCGGCCCCGCCGGCCTGATGGCCGCTGAAGCCCTGGCCCAGGCAGGCTTGGCGGTCGAGGTGTTCGATGCCATGCCTTCGGTGGGCCGTAAGTTCCTGCTGGCCGGTGTCGGCGGCATGAACATCACCCATTCCGAGCCTTACCCCGCGTTCGTGGCCCGTTATGCCGAACGCCAAGGTGAAATCGGCACGCTGCTGGGCGAGTTCGACGCGGATGCTTTGCGCCAGTGGATTCACGGCCTGGGCATCGAGACCTTCGTCGGCACATCAGGCCGGGTATTCCCCAGCGACATGAAAGCCGCCCCGTTACTGCGCGCCTGGCTCAAGCGCCTGCGCGACAGCGGGGTAGTTATCCACACCCGCCATCGCTGGCTCGGCTGGAACGCCGAGGGGGCCTTGCGCATCGCTTATCCACAGGGCGAACGCCTGGTCAACGCCGCTGTGCTGGTGCTGGCGCTGGGCGGCGGCAGTTGGGCGCGCCTGGGTTCCGACGGCAGCTGGCAAGCGCTGCTGGCCGAACGGGCTGTGGATATCTCGCCCCTGCAACCGAGCAACTGCGGTTTCGAGGTCGCCGGCTGGAGCGCGCTGTTGAAAGACAAGTTCGCCGGCGCGCCGCTGAAGAACATCGCCCTCAGCGTGCCTGGCAGTGCACCGCGCAAAGGTGAGTTCATCCTCACCGCGCAAGGTGTGGAAGGCAGCCTGGTGTATGCCTGGTCGGCGCCGGTGCGTGAGGCCATCAACCGCGATGGCCGGGGCGTGTTGTTGCTTGACCTGTTGCCGGACAAGCCTGTGGACAAGATTGCCCAGGCACTGGCCAGGCCACGGGGGTCGCGCTCCATGGCCAAGCACCTGCACAGCCAGCTCGGTATCGATGGGGTAAAAGCCGCACTGTTGCGCGAGCTGACCGACCCTGCAACCTTTGCCAGCCCTGAAGCGTTGGCGCAGGCGATAAAGGCCCTGCCAATCACCCTGGTGCGCACGCGGCCGCTGGATGAAGCGATCAGCAGCGCCGGCGGTGTCCGTTTCGAGGGGCTGGATGCAGGGCTGATGCTCAAAAGCATGCCGGGGGTGTTTTGTGCCGGCGAGATGCTGGACTGGGAGGCACCGACCGGGGGCTACCTGCTCACCGCATGCTTTGCCAGCGGGCAGCACGCCGGGCGGGCTGCTGCACAATGGCTCAAAGCCCACGGCTGACATCGCCCCACTGTGGGCGCCGCAAGGCTAGGGTTTGCGCTTGCGCGGCCCGCCATTGAAGCTGGGTACCTTGCGCACCGCCTTCACCGCAGGCTCGGCATTGCCCCCCTCGGTGCTGTCCATCCAGCGCCCCAAGCCACGCTTGGCGCTGTTCTCTTTCGGCTTTTTGGGCTTCTTCGGCTTCTTGATCACCTGGCCACTGGCGTCGGTCATCGGCACCCGGTGATCCGGAATGAAGTCCGGTTCTTCATGACGCGGCAGGGTCTGGCGGGTCAGCACCTCAATCGCCGCCAGCAGCTGCACTTCATCGGCGCATACCAGCGAAATCGCCTCGCCCTTGTTGCCGGCCCGCCCGGTGCGGCCGATACGGTGCACGTAGTCCTCGGCAACGATGGGCAGGTCCAGGTTGACCACCAGCGGCAAATCGTCGATATCCAGGCCACGGGCAGCCACGTCGGTGGCCACCAGCACCTGGATTTCCCGGGCCTTGAAGCTGTCCAGCGCGCGCTGGCGGGTCGCCTGCGGGCGGTCACCGTGGATACCATCGGCATTCACACCCTCGGCCAGCAAGCGCGCCACCAACTGGTCGACGCCGTTACGGGTCTTGGCAAATACCAGCACCTGCTTCCAGCGCTGCTTGCGCATCAGGTGGCAGAACAGGTCTTCCTTGCGCTTTTTGTCCACAGGTACCAGCCACTGCTTGACGCTGGCGGCAGTAGCATTGCGTGGGCTGACTTCGATACTCAGCGGGTCATTCAGGGCCAGCCCTGCCAGCAGGCGGATCTGCTCGGAGAACGTGGCGGAAAACAGCAAAGTCTGGCGCTTGCGTGGCAACGCGGCATAGACCGATTGCAGCTCTTCGGCAAAGCCCAGGTCGAGCATGCGGTCGGCTTCGTCCAGCACCAGGGTCTGTACCTGGTTGAACTTGACCGCGTTCTGCCGGAACAGGTCGAGCAGGCGGCCAGGGGTGGCGACCAGCAGGTCGACGCCACGGCGCAGGCGCATCATCTGCGGGTTGATGCTGACCCCGCCGTACACCGCATAGGTGCTCAACGGCAGGTTCTCGGCGTACTCGCGCACATTGTTGTGCACCTGCTCGGCCAGCTCTCGGGTCGGCACCAGCACCAGGGCACGGACCGAGTTGCTGGCCACTTTCTCGCCTTCCAGGGCCAGGCGCTGCAATACCGGCAGGGCAAAGCCTGCCGTTTTTCCGGTGCCGGTCTGGGCCGCGGCCATCAGGTCGCGGCCGGCCAGCACGGCGGGAATGGCCTTGGCCTGCACCGGCGTGGGGGTGGTGTAGCCCAGCTGCTGCAAGGTGCGCAGCAGCGGTTCGATCAGGCCGAGTTGGGCGAAATTCATGGCAATACCGTCAGGGGTTCAGCGAAGCCGGCAAGTTTACCGCATCGCTCCTGCCTACTTGCAGATTTCGCCTCTCAACGGCAACACGGGTTTGGCAGGCTTGCGCCACTGCGGCAGGCCGATCAGCACCACTGCGCCAATGATCACCGCCATCGCCACGCACTCTTCGGCACCGATCTGTTCACCGGCAAACAGGATCCCCAACAGCACCGCCACGGCCGGGTTGACGTAGGCGTAGCTGGTGGCAGCTGCCGGGCGCACGTGCTTGAGCAGGTACATGTAGGCGCTGAAGGCCAGGATAGAGCCGAAGAACACCAGGTAGGCCAACGCGCCCCAGCCGGCAGCGCTTGGCACCTGCGTCATGCGCTCGCCCGACAGCAGGCTGCCCAGCAACAGCACTGCGCCACCCACCAGCATTTCTGCGGCACTGGCCATTGGCCCCTGTGGCAGGGGCAGGCTTTTGCTCCACACCGAACCGAATGCCCACGAGGCCGCGGCAAAAATGATCAGCGCTGCGCCAATCGGGCTCGCCTGCAGGTTGGACCCCAGGTTCAACAGGGCGATACCCAGCAGCCCAAGGGCAATGCCCGCCCACTCCAGTTTCGAGTTGCGGTGCCCGAACAGCAGGCCGAACAGCAAGGTGAACAGCGGCACCGTCGCCACCGCCAGGGCTGCCACCCCCGAGGCCACGCCGGCGTGCTCGGCCACCGTTACCCCACCGTTGCCGCAACTTAGCAGCAGAAAGCCGATTGCCCCGGCAGCCCGCCATTGCGGCCACGTGGGTGCCGGCGCCCCGCGCCAGCGCAGAAAACCGTACAGCAGGCTACCCGCGATCAGGAAACGCACACCGGCCATGAGCATCGGTGGCCAGCTCTCGACGCCAATGCGGATGAACAGGTACGTGGAGCCCCAGACCAGGTACAGCGCCAGGAAGGCGCCGATGAGCAACCAGGGAAAGCGACGGGAGGCAGGCATTGGAACACTCGAAATCCGTTTACGGGTGAACAGTCTAGGGGCCTGCCTGAGCGAACAGAAGTTACAGAATGGCTTGAAATGAGCGGCACACCTTCGGTGCATTCGGCTTGAAGCGGGCGCCGCTTGAAGCGAGCGCCGAACACGCCTCAAGCATACTTGACCAGCGCCTCGCGCAGCTTCGCTGCCGGTGTTTTCTGCAACCGGCACAACAGGCCATGCGAGAGCTGCTGCACACCATGCTGTTCTCGCAACACGCCGGCCAGGTGCTGCATCAGGTTGGCGGCCATTTCGGCATCGGCCATGGCCCGGTGCGCAGTACCGGTGTCCGGCAGCCCCGCCCAGCGGGTCAGGGTGCCCAGCTTGTGGTTCGGCGCTGCCGGCAACAGGCGCCGCGACAACAACAGCGAACAGGCAAATGACTGGCTGCGGCTGCGGCCGATGCGCGCCAGTTCGTAATCCCAGAACTTCTGGTCGAACGCGGCGTTGTGTGCCAGCAGCGGGGTTTCACCCACAAACTCGGCCACCTCGTTCATGACCTTGTCGACCGGCGGCGCACTGCGCAGCATCGCCGTGGTGATGCCGGTCAGCCCGGCGACGAATGCGGGTACCGGCACACCGGCGTTCATCAGGCTCTGGTAGCGCTCGACAATACGCCCGCCTTCCAGCATGACCACCGCCACTTCGGTGGCGCGGCAGCCGGCACCAGGGGAAATGCCGGTGGTTTCAAAGTCGATGACAGCGATACGTTCCACGAATGACCTCAGTGCTTGAGCAACAACTTACCCTCGATGGGTACATAGCGGCTGGCGGCACGGATCAGTGACAGCGCCGTCAGCCCGGGCACACCATACACCACCGCCTCAGTGCCGTGGCGCTGGATCACCCGCTCCAGCAGCAGGTCGAAATCGCCGTCACCCGAGGCCAGCACTACTTGGTCGACCCGGCTGGCGGCATCGATCACATCCAGGGTAATGCCCACGTCCCAGTCACCCTTGGCCGAGCCGTCGCTGCGCTGGATGAAGGGTTTGAGGCGCACGTCGAAACCAAGGTTGCGCAAGATCTGCTGGAACTGTTGTTGCTTGCTGTCGCCGCGGTCGATGGCATACGCCACGGCCTCGACGATCTGCCCTTCGCGGCAGACATCGGCCCACAGGGCGGTGTAGTTGAAATGGCAACCATGGGCTTGGCGCACGGTGTAGTAGAGGTTCTGCACATCGGCGAACAGCGCGATCTTTTTCACCTGGGAACCTCTTGTCTGGCCTGGAATGCCGGGGCCGCTGCGCTGCCCCGGAAATGCCAGCAGTATGCCAGACCTGTCAGACGTAGGAGTCGTCGTCCGAGAAGAACCCACCGTCATCGCTGCTGTAGTCGGTGTCGGCGTAACCACCCTGGTCGCTGCCCCAGCCACCATTGTCGGCCACTTGCTGCTGCCCGCCCTGGTCATTCCAGCCACCACTGTCACTGGCCGGCGCAGGCTCTTCCTTGATCACCTCGACCACCTCTTCGGGCTGGGCGTTGTGGTTGAACAGGCTGCTGATACCTTGCGCCAGCAACACACCACCGGCCACACCGGCAGCGGTCTGCATGGCCCCACCGAGGAAGCTGCTGGCACCACTGCGTGCCGGCGCAGCGCCCACGCCAGGCTGCTGTGCCGGCGGTTGCGCATAGGTCGGTGCCGCTGGCTCACGCCAGCCGCCAGCCGATGCCGCCGCAGGCGCTGGCCGCTGTGGCTGCACCGGCGGCGCTGCAGTGCGCCCGCCCGTACCAAAAATGCTGGACAGGAAACCGCCACCGCCAGCGCTGGGCGCACTGTTGCCGCCCTGGGCCGCCTGGGCACGGGCCTGTTCCAGCTCGGCCTGCAGTTGCTTGTTCTGCTCGTCGAGGCGCTTGAGCGCCGCTTCCTGCACCAGGATCGCCTGGGCCATGTAGTAAGGCGCAGCCGGCTGCTGGCGCAGGTGCTGCTCGATGCAGGCCTGGGCCTGCGGGTCGCGCGGCTGGCTGGGGTCTTCGGCTTGCTTGAGACGGCCGAACAGGCCGTCGATCAGGGTTTGTTCTTCAGTGTTCATGGGGCGACCTCATGGGTAGCGGGACAACGGACAACCTCAAAGATGGGGCGTTGCGCCGCGCGATTCAATCGCTGCAAGGGTGAAACATTTTTCAGCAAGTGACAGCGCCACGCCTGCTTTGGGCTAAAGTGATGCACCTGTTTTTACTGCCATGCGATATAGCCCGATGAATCCGCTGAGCGTCCTGCGCGACTCCCTGTACTTTTTCCGCCGCCACCTGCCGAACATCATCCAGCTGTGCCTGCCGCTGGTCGTGCTGGAGGCCCTGCTCACCCAACTGCTGTACCGGCAACTGGGCGACCAGGCATCGCCCGCCTACGGCATGCTGATCAGCCTGCTGTGCTATCCGCTGTACAGCGCCGCCCTGATCCTGTACCTGGACACCCGTAGCCAGGGCCAGGACATCGCCAAGCGCGACCTGTTCGCCCGCGCCTTGCAACTGTGGCCGCAACTGGCCCTGCTGATCCTGATCAGCTCGCTGCTGATCATGGCGGGCCTGGCCCTGTTCGTATTCCCGGGCGTGTGGGTCATGATCAACCTGGTGTTCGCCGAGTACCTGCTGGTACTGCGTGGCCGGCCGGTGGTGCAGGCGATGCGCGACAGCGCCAGCATGACCACCGGGCATTTCATGCGCATCATGGTTTGCGTGGTCGCGGTGCTGGCCCCGATCTGGCTGATCGACGGGTTGCTGCTCATGGCGTTCCCCGAGCCATCGCCGGCCATGGAGCTGGCCATGGACAGCCTCAGCGGCTTCCTGCAGCTGTTCAGCACCGTGGTGCTCTACCGGCTGTTCATGTTGCTGGAAGAAAAAGCCGGCGCCTGAGGGCGCCCTCCCGGTCGCCTGCCAGCGCGCAGGGCACCGCGCCGCCTTCAGGTGCCCCGTGGCTTGGCCCGGGCCGTGGCCTCTGCCACCAGTGGGTCATCTGGCCAGTAGTGCTTGGGATAGCGCCCTTTGAGGTCCTTTTTCACCTCGGCGTAGGTCGTACGCCAAAAATTGGCCAGGTCCTGGGTGACCTGCACCGGGCGCCGTGCCGGTGACAGCAGGTGCAGCTTGACCTGCTGGCGGCCGTTGGCGATACGCGGGGTGTCGGCCAGGCCAAACAACTCTTGCAGGCGCACGGCGAGGATCGGCGGGTTCTCGCTGTAATCCAGCCGAATGTTCGAGCCAGAGGGCACGGCAAGGTGTGCCGGGGCCTGTTCTTCCAGGCGCTGCGGCAGCGGCCAGGGCAACAGGTTGCGCAGCAGCGATGGCAAGTCCAGGGCCGCGAAATGGCTCAGTCGGGAGACCTTGCCCAGATACGGCTGCAACCAGTCTTCCAGGCTGGCGAGCAAGGCCTCGTCACTGAGGTCGGGCCACTCGCTGTGGCCCTGCCCGGCCAAGTCCAGCTGGCGCAACAGTGCGACCCGCGCCTGCCACTGGCGCAGTTCCGGCGTCCAGGTCAGCAGGTTCAAGCCTTTGCGGCGGACCAGCCCAAGCAGCGCGCGAGCTTTGGCGTCGTTATCCAGGCCTGGCAGCGGCTCACGGCTGAGCACCAGCTCGCCCACCTTGAGTTGGCGCTCGGCGCGCAGTACCTGTTCACGCTCGTCCCAATCGAGCATGTCGACCTGCTCCACCTGCTCGGCCAGCACATCCTCGAACAGGCTGGAATCGAACGCTGCGGCCAGGTAGATACGCTCTTCACGCTGGCCCTGGCGGCTACCCAAGTCGGCGATTACCAGCCACGGGCACTTCATCAGGGCATCGACCTCGGCAAACAGCGCCGCCCGGCCATTGGCCAGGCGGTACTCGGCTCCCCCTTCGCGGCGCTGCTGGGCAACGCGGTCGGGGTAGGCCAGTGCCAGCAGTGCACCCAGCCAGCGTGGGTGGCCCGGTTCGGCGACCGCCGCGCTGGCCTTGCCACGTAGCAGGCCACGGTACTGGCGCGACAGTTGCCGGGCACGTTGCACGCCACCGTGGCCGCCCCGTACCGCCTTGCTCTCGCCACTGACCAGCGCCAACCGGCTGTGCAGGTCTGCGCCACCGCCGCGCTGTATATCCCGCTCGCCCAGCAGCGCCGCCACATCGCAGGCCATCTGTGCCAGGCCCAGCGCCTGGCCGCGCAGCAGCAAGTGCGCGATACGTGGATGCGCCGGCAGCTCGGCCATGGCCTGGCCGTGCTCGCTGAGGCTGTCGCGGCGGCCTGGCTTGAACGCGTTCAGCCGCGCCAGCAGGTCCTGGGCCTGAGCGAAGGCGGCCGCGGGGGGGTGGTCAAGCCAGCGCAACTGCTCGGGGGTGACGCCCCAGCGGGCCAGTTGCAGGGCCAGACCGGCCAGGTCTGCCTGCAGGATCTCGGCAGTGCCGTAGGCGGGAAGCTGGTCATGTTGGGCCTCGGACCACAGGCGGTAGCACACGCCCGGCTCCAGGCGCCCAGCCCGGCCGGCCCGCTGGGTGGCACTGGCGCGGGAGATCCGCTGGGTGTCCAGGCGGGTCATGCCACTACCTGGGTCGAAACGCGGCACACGGGCCAGGCCGGCGTCGATCACCACCCGCACGCCCTCGATGGTCAGGCTGGTTTCCGCAATATTGGTGGCCAGCACCACCTTGCGCAGGCCCGCCGGCGGCGGGTCGATGGCAGCCCGCTGGGCATTGAGGTCCAGCTCGCCATGCAGCGGGCACAGCAGGATCTCGGGGCGCTCGCCCAAGGCCTCCTGCAGATGCTGGTGCACCCGGCGGATCTCGGCCTGGCCCGGCAGAAACACCAACACGCTGCCCGCCTGGTCGGCGAGCGCCTGCAGCACGCTTTCCACGACCCGGGGTTCGATGAATTCCCCCGGCTGGAACGGCCGCCCCCAGCGGATATCCACCGGGTGCATGCGGCCCTCGCTGCGCACGACCGGCGCGTCGTCCAGCAAGCGTGACAAGCGCTCGCCCTCCAACGTGGCAGACATCAGCAAGATTTTCAGGGGCGGGTCGTCACGCAGCAGCTCACGGCCGTTGAGGCTCAGCGCCAACGCCAAGTCGGCATCCAGGCTGCGCTCGTGATATTCGTCGAAAATCAGCAAGCCCACCCCTTCCAGTGCCGGGTCGGCTTGCAGGCGACGGGTAAGAATACCTTCGGTGACCACTTCGATACGGGTGCTGGGGCCCACCTTGCTGTCCAGGCGAATGCGGTAGCCCACGGTTTGCCCAACATGCTCACCCAGCTCACTGGCCAGCCGCTCGGCCGCCGCGCGGGCGGCCAGGCGCCGAGGTTCCAGCATGAGGATGGTCTGCCCGGCCAGCCATGGCTCGTGCAACAACGCCAGCGGCACACGGGTGGTCTTGCCCGCCCCCGGGGGCGCCTCGAGCACCGCTTCGTCACGGGTTTGCAAGGCTTGGCGCAAAGCGGGCAAGGCCGCATCAATGGGTAATGAAATCATGGTGGTCCTCGAACAGTCTGGCGAGTATAACGGCGAACGCAGCCTGCCTTATCATGGTCTTAGCATCAGGCGCAGGCGCTTCGCTTGCCCTGCTCAATACCCTTTCGGAGATTGTCATGCGCATCCCAACCCGCGCCATCGGTGGCGCACTCGTGGTTACCCTGCTGACCCAACTGACCGCCTGCGGCACCATTTTCTACCCGGACCGTCGCGGCCAGATCGGTGGCAAGATCGACCCGGTGGTTGCCGCCATGGACGCTATCGGCATCCTCTTCTACGTGATCCCCGGGCTGATCGCCTTCGGCATCGACTTCGCCACCGGCGCCATCTACTACCCAGGCGGCCACACCGCCCAGGTCGATCCGGCAAAACTGCAACAGGCCGTCAGCCCGGATGGCAAGGTCGACAACCTGAAACTGCAGGCCATTCTTGAAACCGAACTGGGCCAGCGCCTGCCGCTTGACGACCCGCGGCTTATCCAGCACCGCGGCAGTGTCGAGCAATTGGCCAGCCTTGGCCTGATGCCAGCAGCCTGAACCACAAGGACCTGACCACGGATGATAACCACCCCGGCTGAACACCAGCGCCTGTTGCGCCTGGCCACCCGCGCCTCGCTGGCGGTGGCCGGCATCTTGGTAGTGAGCAAGGCGCTGGCCTGGTGGCTGAGCGGCTCGGTCAGCCTGCTGGCCGGGCTCACCGACTCGGCACTGGACGCCGTCGCCTCGTTCCTCAACCTGCTGGCCGTGCACTACGCCCTGCGCCCGGCTGATGACGACCACCGCTTCGGGCATGGCAAAGCCGAAGCCCTGGCCGGCATGGCGCAGGCGCTGTTCATCGGCGTCAGTGCCGTATTGATCGGCGTGCAGGCGGTCGAGCGCCTGCATACGCCACAACCCTTGGGTGATACCAGCATCGGTATCGCGGTGATGCTGCTGTCACTGGTGCTGACGGTCGCCCTGCTGGCCTTCCAGTACAAGGTCATCCGCCTGACCGGCTCCACGGCGATCCGGGCCGACTCGCTGCACTACCGTTCGGACCTGCTGCTCAATAGCAGCATCCTGCTGGCGCTGTTACTGGCCCGTTTCGGCTGGCCGCAGCTGGATGCGCTGTTCGGCCTGGGCATTGCCCTCTACATCCTGTGGAGCGCGCTGCAGATCGCGCGCGAGAGTATCGCCATCCTGATGGACAAGGAGTTGCCCGGCGATGTGGGCGAGGAAATGGCCGCGCTGGTGTTGGCCATTCCCGGGGTCAAAGGCGTGCACGACCTGCGTACGCGGCTGTCGGGCAACCAGTGGTTCGTACAACTGCACCTGGATTTACCCGGGCAGTTGCCGCTGCATGATGCCCATGAGCTGTGCGTGGAAGCCTCGCGGGTGATCCGCCAGCGTTATCCGCAAGCGGATGTGATGGTGCATGCCGACCCGGTCTGAACCTGCGCGTGGGTCAGTTGACGCTGTACCCTCGGCCGCTGAAGCAGGCCCCCAGTGCGCGTTGGTAACTGCTGAGCACATTTGGCGGCGGCGCGTAGGTCGCGGTGGCCGGGTCGAAGCCTGACTGGCTGACCGCCCAGCGGTGGCACTGGTAACGGTCCTGCTCCTGCTGCTCCGGGCCTTGGCCATACATCGGGTACGCCACCACGTCATAACCGCCCGCAACCGGCGGCGCGGGTGGCGGCGCCACCGCCGGCGGGTTGACCACCACATATTCCTGGCTGTCTGCCAGGTACTGGTAGTAGGTATCGGCAACCAGGAAGAACAACGCCCCACCCACCCACACTTCCCGTGCATACGGCGGCAGGTAATTGACCCGCACACCGTAAGGCGGGGTTACCACGATGTAATTGCCGCCATGCGGGCGGTACCAGTAGCCGCCGGAGTAGAAGTAGTCATGGCCGCGATAGGGCACTTTCCAGTAGCGGTCAGGGAAACGATCGACCGTGTGCCCAGGGCGGTACTGCGGCCCCGGCCCCCAGCCATTGCCATGGCCGTCCGGGCGCCCCTGCCAGTCGCCACCGGGCCTTGGCCCCGGCCCCCCGGCTTGCCAGCGATGCTCATCGCCATGGCGGCGGGGAATATCCTGGTAGTAGCCCTGCCGGGGCGGCTGGGTCTGGCGTACTTCGTCGCGGGCGTTCAGCGGCCGACCGGGCCCAGGGTCGCCGGGCCCTTCGGCCAGCGCCCCAAGGCTGATGCCGAACCCCAGCAAGCCAACACCTGCCAACTGCCAGATGCGCGACGTCATGGTATCCCTCTCGGTAGGTAAACTGCAGCAGGCAGCCAGTCTACCGTGCTCTTCAGGCCGGCCAATTAAAATTACCGACATGAAAAAAGGGAGGCCGCAGGGCCTCCCTTCAGGAATTGTCGTCCGTGCTCGGCACTTGTGGCGCCGGCTCACCTCACAGCGTCTTCTGGAAGCTGTGTAGCCCGGGGGCCTGCGGATCCGGTTGGATGGCTGGCCGCGACCGCCCGCCTAGGGCGCGTCGCCGTGGACTGATGTCCGGGCAGTGATTCTGTTGATAAAGATACCGAACAGCTGGCGGCAGCGGATTGCTAAGATTGCTCATATAAATAGTACTTGCGCAATTTTTCACCCTGGAATGATAATTCGCCGCAATCCGAACAGAAAAGGCAAATGCCATGAGCAAACTCGACCGCTATGACCTGAGCATCCTCGCCGAATTGCAGCGCGATGCGCGCATTTCCAACCAGGAACTGGCCGAGCGCATCGGCTTGTCGCCTTCGCCATGCTCGCGTCGGGTCAAGCAGCTGGAGGACGACGGCTACATCTCCCGCCAGGTCGCCCTGCTCGACCGCAAAAAGCTGGGCCTGAGCCTGACCGCCTACGTGCTGATCGGCATGGACCGGCACACGCCGGAGCGCTTCGAGACCTTCGAGGCCGCTATCCGCAACCTGCCACAGGTACTGGAATGCAGCCTGGTCACCGGTATGGATGCCGACTACCAGTTGAAGGTGGTGGTGCCCGACATGGACCACTACCAGAAACTGCTGCTCGGCAGCCTGACCCGCATCGAAGGCGTCACCAGCGTGCGTTCGAGTTTCGTGCTGAACCAGGTGCTGGCCAGCACCGAGCTGCCATTGACCCACCTTCGGTAATTGCCCGCCCCTGCGGGCGTATACTCGAGCGCTCAAACTGCCTGGAGAACACCGATGGATCCCGCCGTATTCGAAGAGTGGATGATGATCATCCTGGTCACCGTGCTGATCGGTTTCATGGGTTTCATCGTCTGGGACCTGGCGAAAAAGTCCAAGGCGGGCAAGTTCGGTACGCTGATCCTGTTCTTCGTGCTGGGGCTGGGGGTGCTGGCCTTTATCATCAAGAGCGTGGTGGTGGGGTTTCTTGAAGGCGTTTAGGCCTTGAGAATGCGGGGGTCGCGACCCAAGGCATGGGTTTGCGCGGTTCTGTAGGAGCGGCCTTGTGTCGCGATGGGCCGCAAAGCGGCCCCACTAGCGCTGCAATTTTGCCGGAACCTCGCGCCAGCACCCCTGCTCCAACCCGTCCAGCGCCCAGTCACCAATGCGTACCCGCACCAGGCGCAAGGTCGGCAACCCCACCGCTGCCGTCATGCGCCGCACCTGGCGGTTACGCCCTTCACGAATCACCAGCTCCAGCCAGCTGGTGGGCACGCTCTTGCGAAAACGCACCGGCGGGTTGCGCGGCCACAACGCGGGCTCGGCCAGGCGCCGCGCCTCGGCCGGCAAGGTAGGCCCATCGTTGAGCTCCACACCGTCACGCAAACGCTGCAACTGCTCGTCGCTCGGCTCACCTTCCACCTGCACCCAGTAGGTCTTGGCCAGCTTGTGCTTAGGGTCGGCAATCCGCGCTTGCAGCCCGCCATCGTTGGTCAGCAACAGCAAGCCTTCACTGTCACGGTCCAGCCGCCCGGCCGGGTATACGCCCGGGATGTCGATGAAGTCCTTGAGCGTCGCCCGCCCTTCGCCGTCACTGAACTGGGTCAGCACGTCGAACGGTTTGTTGAACAGAATCAGGCGGGGCTCGGCCGGCGGTGCCTTGGCCTGGCGACGCGGGCCGGCGGCAGGCCGCGCCTGGGGGCGGCGCGGCTTGTTACGGGGTGGCAGTGACATGGATCCTCAGCGGAACGGCGGCTCATCGAAGCTGCGCAGTTTACGCGAGTGCAACGAGTTGAGCTCGGTGCGCAGCAGGTCGAGGGCGGCAATGCCGATCTTCAGGTGCTGGCTGACCGCCCGGTTATAGAAGGCGTTGGCCGAACCTGGCAGCTTGATCTCGCTGTGCAGCGGTTTGTCGGACACGCACAGCAAGGTGCCGTACGGTACCCGCAAGCGGTAGCCCTGGGCGGCAATGGTGCCGCTTTCCATGTCCACCGCCACGGCACGTGAGAGGTTGATCAGCGGCCGCTCCTGGGCCCAACGCAGCTCCCAGTTGCGGTCATCGTAGGTCAGCACGGTGCCGGTGCGCAGGCGCTTCTTCAACTGTTCGCCCCGCTCACCGGTCACCTGCGCAGCCGCTTCCTGCAGCGCCAACTGCACCTCGGCCAGGGCCGGAATCGGAATATTCGGCGGCACCACGCGGTCGAGAATGCCGTCGCGGCGCATGTAGGCGTGTGCCAGAACATAGTCGCCAATGGTCTGCGACTGGCGCAGGCCGCCGCAGTGGCCAATCATCAACCAGCAATGCGGGCGCAGCACCGCCAGATGGTCGGTGATGTTCTTCGCATTCGACGGGCCGACGCCGATGTTGACCAGGGTGATGCCGTCGCCGTCGGCGGCGATCAGGTGGTAGGCCGGCATCTGGTAACGGTGCCAGACCACACTGGCAACCAGCGCCTGGGTTTCGCCATGGTCCATGCCTTTTTCGATGACCACGTTGCCCGGCAGCACCATGCGCACGAAACGCGGGTCGTCACGCAACTGCTCCAGGCCATGGCTGATGAACTGGTCGACATAGCGGTGGTAGTTGGTCAGCAGGATCCACGGCTGCATGTGGCGCCAGTCGCTGCCGGTGTAATGCACCAGGCGGCGCAGCGAAAAATCGACGCGCGCGGCATCGAACAGTGCCAGCGGCAGCACGTCGGCATGGTCCCAGTCGTACAGGCCGTCGGCGATATTGTCGGTGGCGGCCGACAGGTCGGTGCTGGGGAACACC
Source organism: Pseudomonas sp. CJQ_9 (assembly GCF_043106615.1). Taxonomy (NCBI): domain Bacteria; kingdom Pseudomonadati; phylum Pseudomonadota; class Gammaproteobacteria; order Pseudomonadales; family Pseudomonadaceae; genus Pseudomonas; species Pseudomonas sp. CJQ_9. Next base: position 28,841 of record NZ_JBICMS010000084.1, read on the forward strand.
CGCGCCAGCTGCGCGGCGGTGATGCCGCTGCCGGCCAGTTCGTCACCCTGGTCGACCACATAGGGGTAAGGGATATTCTGTTCGCTGACGCCCACTTCGACGGTAACGGTGTAGTCGTGCATCAGCGGGCGCAGCTGCTCCAGCAGATAACCACGGAACGCCGCGGGCTGGGTGACAGTGACGCTGTAGGTGCCGGCCACCTGCACCTTGGCGTAGGCACGCGTGGTAGCGGCGACTTCGCCATGGCTGTAGTAGGTCAGGCGCAGGGCCGGGTAGCGGAACAGGTCGCGCTGCTCGGCGTCGGGTTCGGTGCAGTCTTTCAGATAACGCTTGAGCGCAAGGCTTAGAGCACCGGTGGCTTGTTCATGCAGGGCCGCCAGACGATCGACGGCCTGTTCGGGGGTATCAACGACTACAAAAGCGTGGCTCACACTGTGCTTCCTGTCTGGACATGCATGTGAACCATCTTGCCTGCCTTCTTGGCTAAATACATCCCCACTGATCGGTGCTGGATTCTTCGCGGGCGCGCCCGCTCCCACAGGTACGGCACCGCCCGGAACATCCATGAAGATCTTGTGGGAGCGGGCATGCCCGCGAAGAAGCCGAATCAATTCGCCCAGGCTGGCGTCGCCCGCGCCACCAGGGCCTGCACATCCACACCCCGCGGCAACGCCCCATATACCCGGCCGCCCCCCGCCAACCGGCTGCCAATGAATGCATCACTGACCAGCGCATTGCCCGCCTCCAGCAACAGCTTGGCCTGCAACGCCAAGGCAATGTCCTCGGTCAACTGCCGCGCGCGGTACTGCATGTCGCCAGTATCGGCAAACGCCCCCTTGAGGTTGCCGATATGCGCCGCCAAACGTGGGTCGCCATGCCCATCGCCCAGCTCGGCGAACAAAGCATCGAGCACCCCCGGTTCCTTGGACAAGGCCCGCAGCACATCCAGGCACTGCACATTGCCCGAGCCTTCCCACGTCGAGTTCACCGGTGCTTCGCGGTACAGCCGGGGCAGGATGCTGTCTTCCACATAACCGGCACCGCCCAGGCATTCGGCGGCTTCGTTGATCATGGCCGGCGCACGCTTGCAGATCCAGTACTTGCCCACTGCCGTCACCAGGCGGGCGAAGTGCGCCTGCTGCGGGTCATCGAGCTGCTCCAGCGCCTGCCCCATGCGCAGGCTGAGGGCCAGCGCAGCCTCGCTCTCCAGGGCCAGGTCGGCAAGCACGTTCTGCATCAGCGGCTGCTCATTCAACACGCGCCCACCGACCTTGCGGTACGCGCAGTGGTGGGTAGCCTGGGTCAGCGCCTGGCGCATCAGCGCGCTGGAACCGACCATGCAATCGAAGCGGGTCATGGCGACCATTTCGATGATGGTCGGCACACCACGGCCTTCCTCACCGATCATCCACGCCAACGCCCCGCGAAACTCCACCTCGCTGGAGGCGTTCGAGCTGTTGCCCAGCTTGTTCTTCAGGCGCTGGATATAGAACTGGTTGCGGCTGTCATCCGGGCGGTGGCGCGGCAGCAGGAAACAGCTCAGCCCTTTTTCGGTTTGTGCCAGGGTAAGGAAGGCATCGCACATCGGCGCCGAACAGAACCACTTGTGGCCAACCAGCTCATAGGCCTGACCTGGCCCCGGCGCCCCGACCGGGTAGGCCCGGGTAGTGTTGGCCCGCACATCGGTGCCGCCCTGCTTTTCGGTCATCGCCATACCCAGGGTGACCCCGGCCTTGTGCCGGTCACCGACATTGCGCGGGTCATACTCGCAGGCGAGGATTTTCGGTAGCCAGTACTCGGCCAGCTCGGGTTGCAAGCGCAGGGCTGGCACGGCGGCGAAGGTCATGGTCAACGGGCAGCCGCTGCCGGCTTCGGCCTGGCTGTGCAGGTAGGTCATGGATGCACGTGCCACATGCGCCCCGGGGCGCGGCTCGGCCCATGGCAGCGACGGCAGGCCGTGCTCGATCGCGGTGCGCATCAGTTCATGGTAGGCCGGGTGGAACTCGACCAGGTCGATGCGATGGCCGTAGCGGTCGTGGCTGCTGAATTCGGGCTTGTGCGCGTTGGCCAGAAAGCCAGCCTGCATCAGCGGCCCCCCGGCCAAGGCGCCGTAGGCATCGATCCGCGACTCGGCCCAGCCCGCGCCGAAACGCCGTGACCACTCTTGGAGCGGTAGGTCCAGGCGGTACAGGTTGGCACCGTCGAGGGATGGCGGCTGGTTGGTGACTTCGTGCGTTTCAGCGTACTGGTGCAGGTTCATCGGGGGCTCCTGGATCCGGGTAGGCTTGAGAGACCCAGTGAAGCACTGCCTGCGGGGTTGGCAAAGTGGCATTCGTGACTAAAGGTGTGGTGGTGGGGGCATGGGGTGCAGATGTATGTCTTGAGCCTGCATCTGGGCTGGCAGGTGTTCGCCATAAGATCTGCGGCGCGGGTGAGACCGAGCGCCGAAGCGTTCGCCGCGACACTTTCAGCGCCTGTGAGATCGAGCGCCGCCCGCGCGGCGCTTCGCGGGTAAACCCGCTCCTACGCTTGTTTCGGGCCAGTATTGCCTGTGCCGGACGCGCGCGACCACCTTGTTTTTACGACGCGATATCGTGGTGGGCGCCAGGGCGTTCGCGCGCAAATCCCCCAGGCATGATTGGCCCGAAACAAATGTAGGAGCGGGTTTACCCGCGAAGCGCCGCGCGGGCGGCGCTCGATCTCACAGGCGCTGAAAGTGTCGCGGCGAACGCTTCGGCGCTCGATCTCACAGGCGCTAAAAATATCTCGGCGAACACCTGTCAGCCCATCCCCGGCTTACAGCGGGAGCGCCACGCCCAACAAGCATGTAGTCCAATTCCCTATTTACTGTAGGCACCTTCCTAAAGCCTCCCCACCCCCAAAAAAACCGCCCACAGCCTGCTAGGTTCATTGCTCCCACCTCGAAAAAAGGCGAGCCATGAGCCTGCGCATGAACATCTTTGGCCGATACCAAGGCTTGGACGGCGACCACACCACCACAGGCGCCATCTGCATTGCCAGCCAGGCCAGGGGCCGTGTGCATGGCCGCAATTGGCTGCTGCTAGGCGACCCGACCACGCCCTGCCCGCTATGTGGGCAAGCGGGCACCATTGTCGAGGGCGAGTCCCGCTGGCGGCAGGACGGTATTCCCACGGCTCTGGACGGCGCACTGGTGCAATGCGGGTGCCCACAGGGCAGCAATCGCGTGGTTGCAGGTGGGGCTGCAACGCCGGCGTCGCGCAGGGCACCAGCACCTGAGCCTGTTCGTGAGGCCCCCGCGCAGACTCAGGCGCGTAGCCCGAGCAGAAGCACCTATCAGCCAGCAGTGGCTCAGCCTTCGTCCACTCCACCAGGCATGGAGCCTGGGTTCTACATCGTTCCGCGTTGCATGACGTATCAAGAAGTACTGGCTGAACTGGGCGCGCCGCAGGCCAACTTGCCTCGGTCAATTCTGGAGCGGCTGAACCCGACGTATCAGCGTGGGTTCAAGGCAGGTGAGATTTTTGTCATTGGTGATGGTTTGCGGCGGCCGGTGTGTACACGCGAGGAACTGTCTGCAATGAGTGCGGCGAAACAGGCTAGGGAAGCGTTAGCGGAACTGACACCGGAGGAAGCCGACTTCATGATGCGCCATCAGGCTGAGATCGCCGGGTTGCTCAGCGATGTGAGCCTGGCGATGGGGGTCAGCGAGGCGATGGTAGGCAAGTCGCTGGATGAACTCAGCCACATATTGCGAAAAATTGAAGACCTGCATAAAAATCAATTCATCAAACACGGGCATCTTAGGCACCCTGACTTTTTTGCAGAGCGTCAAAAACTATTTAAGCAATTGAGCTCAAACCTGAAAGCAACCGTTCTGAACAAGCGGCTCAACCTCGGTAATTATGAAAGTCTGCGCCGGGACTTGGGAATCTCGTCGAGAAGCTTAGTGCACCATTGGAGTAAAGCTGGAGGGCCGACACACATCCCCGGCTACTCGACACATTTGGATAAGCTGGCCAAGATGGCCAAATATTTAAAAGCCGGAGGATATATTGCCGTTGCTACCGGCGCGGGCGGATCTGCTCTAAAGATTTCTGAGGTATGCAAAGAGGGCAGCACAAATACCTGTAAAAAAGTCAGCGTTACCGAAGCAGGTAATTTCGCCGGTGGCTTAGCTGGTGGGTGGCTGGGAGGAAAGCTTGGAGGCGAAATCTCTGCGAAGATTTGCTGGAGAGCCGGCCCCTACGCCCTAGTATGCGGAGTAGTAATCACCGGTGGAGGCGCTTTGGCCGGTAGCATAGGTGGCATGGAGGCTGGCGAGGAGTTCGGCGAATTAATCTTCGAGGCCTTTGGAGATGATTGACCACCTTGACGTAAAATTAAGACTATTTCTGTTGGGCACTCCTATATTCCTCGCGTTAATCGGGCTTGCATCTGACCTTCACATCGCCTGCTCTCACCAATATAAAGAAATGACCTCAGCACTCCAACGGAGCGCTTGCCTTCCATTTGCGACCAGCATGTGGGGAGAGAACAAAATAGGTTCCAGGATTCTAGTTATTTCTGTAATCGCTGGCGCCATTGGTTCTCCCGCCTCAAGCATTCGCAGTGGGCTATTGGATGAGCAAGACCACTTACAATTCCCTAGACAATTAAGAAGAAAAATACTTATTGCATCTTCGCTAAATACCATTGGCATTGTATGGGTAACGATATATTACCTAATGAAGCTAATAAAATGAGAAACCACACTATGAACTCAGACCAGTAACACCATCCGGAATCGCTAACCACCTCACCCTGCAAAAAACCACAGCTTTATGTCGTTTCTATCTCAAAACTCATAATCATGGCTTCCTTGTCCATGGGCCTGTACCTCTATTACTGGCACTATCGACACTGGTTACTCATCAGAGGTCAGCATGGCCTCAGACTCATCCCGCTGCTTTGTACAATATTCGGAGCTTTCACAATATTTTTCTTGATGAAAAAAATCGTCGCTCGCTGTACTCAAGCAAATCAGCCAGTAGAAGGGAGTGCGATCGGTGTCACTCTGATGCTTTACACACCTATCCTATTGATAGCGTGCTGGGAATTCTATGTATCCGAAAAGTTTTTTGATAGCCTGCCACTCTCGTTTTTCACCATGATTCCGATCATACTCACTCTTCTCTACACTACCTTTTTCTCGGTCGCAATGGTGCAAATACAACAGTCAGCCAATGTTTGCGAGGGTGATGGATGCGGGTTCGAAAATTCAAAACCAACTTGGGCAAATGTTGAATGGTTGATTATCTGCTGGATACCAATCTCCGCTCTATTTGGTTTCATATCGGCTTATTCGCCATTAATACAGTAACTCGCGTTGCCTAGCGTTGCATGAGGACTCACAGCGCCCCCCACACTCCCACGGACATTGCGCATCTTCCAGGCTATGCACAAATCCTGTGGGAGCGGGTTCACCCGCGAAAGGGCCGGCCTTGCCGTCAAAAAAACATGCAGTCCAAATCTCTATCTCTTGTAGGGCTCTTCCTAAACCCTTCCCGCCTCAAAAATACCCACCCACAGCCTGCTAGGTTCCTGGCTCCCACCTTAAAAAAGAGGCGAGCGGGTCTCTTGCCGGAAGTGTCGCAGGCATGAACGCTGGGGAGTACATCGGCGAGGAGCTATATGAATTTATCGAGCACGAATGATCATATGGAATTGATATGGCGCCTTGCCTTTGTCGCGACACCTTTTGCACTTGCACTGATCGGACTAGCCATGACAGCAAATCTCGCTCGCATCCAAAACTACCGAATATTAGAACAAGCCTTGAGAAGAAGCTCATGCCTAAAAACTGCAACAGCAATATGGAGCAATAAAAGCTTTCATTCTCGAATGTCAATTGTCTCCACCCTGACCGGCATTGCATTGCACCCTAAGTTTTTCTTGAAAAGAAACCTTCTTGATGAAACAGATGCGTCTAGATTTCCTTACTACCTGAAGGTCAGAATGCGCATTTCGTTCTGGCTACTGATGACAAGCTTGTTATGGCTAACAGTAGCCGCCACGTTAATCAAATTGAATTATTTATAACTCACAAGCAACATTGTTCGACATTGTACCTAATTGGATATTGCCCAGTCGCTTGTGCTGGGCAATCAAGGGTACATGAGCTTGTTCCTAAGATGCCTGGCTGCTACATCGTTCCGCGCTGCATCACATTTCAAGAATGTATGGGGGAACTGACCGTCGCAGGTAATATACAGAACAGGTGAGAATATTATGGAATGTTCAGCGAAAGCCATGAAATTTTTCATGGCGACGACGTCATGCTTCATGATCATGATCGGACTGGCATTCTATATTCGCTTGGCGCAAGCGAAAGCTCTAGAAAAAATAATTTCAGCAATACCAAGCAGTTACTGGCTGAAATTAAATATTGTCATATGGGGCAAACAAAATCTTCGCTCACGACTACAGTTAGTAGGCGTCGTACCTGCCATACTTTTCTGGCCAATAAAAACCTGCACATCCGTCACAAAAAACTAGACCGAAAAGATACTGACAACTTCCCGAAGCATTTAAGAATACAGCTACGAATCAGTAACTGGCTACTTTACCTAGGCGCAGTCTGGCTTGGCATAACTTACCTCATATACAGCTAGCCACTAAGATGAGAGTCCGCCCAAATAAGTCAGCCGAAGATAAATTTCGAAAGACAAGACGGCACCAGCTACACCGCCGTTCGCGGGCACGCTCGCTTCCACAGGAATTGTGCATAATTTGAACGAAGTACGATCCCTGTGGGAGCGGGCATGCCCGCGAAAGGGCCGGCCCAGCCAATAAAAAGGTCAGCGCATCAAACCCAACTCGGCATCATCCAACAGCGCTTTCGCCATCGCTGCGAAGTAATGCGATGCCCACATCATCTGCTGGTCACCATCCATCAAACCGGTCAGCGAAAGATCGCGTGCATAGCCCATCAGTTCAGAGGCCTGCTCACGGGCGCTGCGGCAGGGGATGCCCTCGGCGATGCGGAACAGGGGGTGGGTTTGGCCTTCGCCCTGGAAGAAGTAGGTGACGCCGGGGGTGGTTTTGGTTTCGTCGGTCATGGATTTTCCTGATTGCTCATTGACCGCCTCTTCCGTTTCCACAGGAAGGGTGGCGGCTGTACACGGGGTGGAAACCCGAGTGCATTCAGGGAAAACTCGGTAGGCACAAGGCCTCCCGGGTACAGCCGCCATGAACGACATAACCTGAAATGCTTGCTGCAGGTTTCCACACCCGATCGCTGAACCGTCAGCGACAGGCAAAGCCTAGAGGGCGCGATTTGCAGGAACAATCAGACGCGTGTCGACAGAGGTTGTAGGGTATTTCGCAGGGGGTGGAGTTTCCAGTGCTGAGACGTAGGAAGAGTCTGGAATTGTTGTAGGTTGCTGGGGGCATGGTCGGGGACGGCATCAGGGCTGACAGGTGTTCGCCATAAGATCTTCAGCGCCTGCGAGACCGAGCGCCGCCCGCGCGGCGCTTCGCGGGTAAACCCGCTCCTACGCTTGTTTCGG
>NZ_JBICMS010000085.1:0-43911 GCF_043106615.1 Pseudomonas sp. CJQ_9
GGGTGGGGGTGGCCGGTAGCCCTGCGGGGCCGGGCCGGCATCATTGATCGATGTAGGAGCGGGTTCACCCGCGAATACGGTGGTGCCGGCAATGCACAATGCCTCACAGAAACTGGCCCGCAGGCCTGGCCCTTTCGCGGGTGAACCCGCTCCTACAATGAATCGCGCAGGCTTTTCAAATTTTGAGAAAGACCGTTGCTCATACAAGAACCGCGTAGGCATGAAAAAGGCGACCCGGGGTCGCCTTTTTGCATTTCAAGCCGCTATCAACGAGCCGGGCCTTCAGCCACACCCAGGTCGTCGGTTGGGCGGGTATCAACCAGCGGTGCACCGCCGGACGCCAGCTCCGAGGCCAGCTTGTCGTTGTCCATTTCCTTGACCCACTTGGCCACGACCACGGTGGCAACGGCGTTGCCGACCAGGTTGGTGAGGGCGCGGGCTTCGGACATGAAGCGGTCGATACCGAGGATCAGCGCCAGGCCGGCAACCGGCAGGTGGCCCACCGCCGACAGGGTGGCAGCCAGCACGATGAAGCCCGACCCGGTGACGCCGGCAGCACCCTTGGAAGCCACCAGCAGCACCAGCAGCAAGGTGATCTGGTGGGTGATGTCCATGGTGGTGTCGGTGGCCTGGGCGATGAAGACCGCAGCCATGGTCAGGTAGATCGAGGTGCCGTCGAGGTTGAACGAGTAACCGGTCGGGATCACCAGGCCTACCACGGACTTCTTGGCACCCAGGCGTTCCATCTTGGCCAGCATGCGCGGCAGGGCCGATTCCGACGAGGAGGTGCCCAGTACGATCATCAGCTCTTCACGGATGTAGCGGATCAGCTTCAGCACGCTGAAGCCGTGGGCGCGGCAGATACCGCCCAGCACCACCAGTACGAACAACAGGCAGGTGATGTAGAAGCAGGCCATCAGGTAGCCCAGCTGCACCAGCGAACCCACGCCGTACTGGCCGATGGTGAAGGCCATGGCACCGAAGGCGCCAAGCGGTGCCAGCTTCATGATCATGTTGATGATGTTGAACATGACATGGGCGAAGCGGTCGATCATGTCCAGCAGCGGCTTGCCGTAGCTGCCCAGGCGGTGCAGGGCGAAGCCGAACAGGACCGAGAACATCAGCACTTGCAGGATATCGCCGTTGGCGAATGCACCGACCACCGTGTTGGGGATGACGTTGAGCAGGAAGCCGACCGTGGTCTGCTGCGCACCGGCGGCGGCGTAGGCAGCCACACTGCTGGCGTTCAGGGTGCTGACGTCGATGTGCATGCCAGCGCCTGGCTTGACCACGTTGACGACGATGAGGCCAATGATCAAGGCGATGGTGGAGACGATTTCAAAGTACAGCAGCGCGTAGCCGCCAGTCTTGCCGACCGACTTCATGCTCTGCATGCCGGCGATGCCGCTGACCACGGTACAGAAGATGATCGGGGCGATGACCATCTTGATCAGTTTGACGAAACCGTCACCGAAAGGTTTGAGCGCGACGCCCGTTTCCGGGTAGAAGTGGCCGAGCAGGATGCCGATGGTGATGGCGACCAACACCTGGACATACAGGGATTTGTACAGCGGCTGACGTGTCGTCATGGCTAATTTTCCTCAAGTGTGCCGGCTCACCCTTCCCAGGGTGATGGGGCACCTGAATCGCTAACCCTCCTGCACCTGGAGGGATTTGTCGTTGTGTTCGAGCTGCCTGGGCAGGCCTCTGCGTAGATCAATAGCAAGGGTGGTGCCAAAGTGCCCAGCAAGGGTGCAAATGCCTTGTTTAGCAAGGATTAGTGCCCAACGACGGGGCGATAAAGGTGAGGAAAGCTGGCGGATTTCCGCCCGGTGGCGGGTTTTGTACAGGCATGTTGGCGGGAATCCGCCCACCCGGGCCGTGAATCAATCGAGGTTGAAGGTAATCCTGAACGCAGCCCCACCCAGTGGGGAGTCCCCCAGGCTGAGCACGGCGTCATAGCTGTCGACGATATCCTTGACCACCGCCAGGCCGATGCCCTGCCCCGGGTGCTGGCTGTCCAGCCGCTCACCGCGCTCGAGGATGCGCTCGCGCTGGTCGACCGGCACGCCCGGCCCGTCGTCTTCGATGCACAAGGTCAGGCGCCCTGGCACTTGCTCAAGGCTTACGCGCACCTGGCCAAGGCTCAACCGATAGGCGTTTTCCAGCAGGTTGCCGAGCATCTCCAGCAAGGCGCCCTGCTCCATCGGCACCTGGGCCGCCCCGGGTAACACCCGTTGCACCTCCACGCGTTTGTCCCGGTATACCTTGGCCAACGTGCTGCACAGGCTGTCGAGCACAGGCCGTAGCGGCACACTGTGGCGCACCAGGCCGCTCTTGCGCAGGCTGGCGCGCTGCAACTGGTAGTCGATCTGCTGGCTCATGCGTTCGATCTGGCTTTGCAGCACCCGCGCCTGTTCGCGTTCGCCACTGCGCTGCTGCAGGCTTTCGCCCACCCCCTGCAACACCGCCAGCGGAGTTTTCAGGCTGTGTGCCAGGTCGTCCAGCGAATCCCGGTAGCGCGTACGCTGCTCGCGTTCACTGCGCAGCAAACGGTTGAGCGAGCGGGTCAGGCGCAGCAGCTCGCGGGGGTGCTCGCCGCTCAGGCCATCGCGCGCCCCTGCTTCCACTTCATCCAGTTCGTGGCTTAGCCGGCGCAGCGAGCGCAAACCCCAGGTCAAGCCTGCCCACAGCAACACGAGCAGCGCCAGCAAGGCGGCGCCGAAGCCCAGGTAGAGCTTTTCGCGCAGGCCGCTGAGGGTGGCCTTGTACTCGCTCACCGGCTGCAGGGCGACAATGCTGTAGGCTGCGCTCTGGCCACCCAGCAGCTTGATCTCGACGTCGTAGACAAAGAACTCTTCACCATCGGCCTGGTGGATGCGGGCAAATTCGTTGCCGCGCCCGTCATAGCGCGGCCGGTAGTTGATGTGCCGGTCGGCAGTGGCGCGGGACTGCCAGACCAGGTGGCCACCGCGGTCGAAGATATACCCGAGCAGGCCGGTGTACGGCAGGTTGTAACGCTCGTCCGGCAGCAGTTCGGGCATCTGCAACTGGCCGCCTTCGATGCGCGCGGCCGATATCAGCGTGGTCACGTCCGAGGCCAGGCGCTGCTCGATCGACTCCTGCAGGGCCAGGCTGAACGCCTTCTGTAACGCGGGCAGCAACCCCAGCATGAACAGCAGCGCCAGCACGGCGGCGGCCAGCATTAGGCGCACGCGCAGGGAACGAATCATCGGCAGCGCTCGGTGAACAGGTAGCCCAGGCCACGTACGGTATCGATGGGTTTGAACCCCTGCTCGCCTTCCAGCTTGCGGCGCAGGCGGCCGATCAGTACTTCGATGACATTCGGGTCACGCTCCTCATCGCCTGGGTACAGTTGCTCCATCAAGCGGTCCTTGGCCACCACTTGCTGATGATGGCGCATGAGGTATTCGAGGATGCGGTACTCATAAGCCGTGAGCGCCAACGGCTGCGCATCGAGGCTGGCCTGCTTGCGGTTGAGGTCGAGCACCAGCGGGCCGGCAGCGATGGTCGACTGGGTGAAGCCGCTGGAGCGACGCAGCAGCGCATTCAGGCGGGCTTCGAGCTCTTCGAACTGGAAGGGTTTGACCAGGTAGTCGTCGGCGCCTGCGGCCAGGCCTTCGACCTTGTCCTGCCAGTTGCCACGGGCCGTGAGGATGAGGATGGGGAAGGTCTTGTCCTGGCTGCGCAAGCGCGTGATCAGCTCCAGGCCACTGATACCGGGCAGGCCCAGGTCGATGATGGCCAGGTCGAAGTGATACTGCCCGGCCTGGTACAGCGCCTCTTCGGCATCGGCGACCGCCTCGACCACGTGGCCGCTTTCGCCCAGGCGGGTGTAGAGGTGATGGCGAAGCAGGGCTTCGTCCTCGACCACCAGCAGTTTCATATGCAGCTCCTTTTCATCTATTGCCTGTACCGGCCTCTTTGCGGCTAAAGCCGCTGCCACAGGAAGCACACAGGTTTGCTGGCCTGTGCGATCGCTGTGGCAGCGGCTTTAGCCACGAAGGGGCCGGTACAGGATAACCCGGCAGGCCGTCAGAACTTGTAGGAAGCCGCCAGGTAAGTCTGCGCACTGCTGCTCAGGCGCAGGGTGCCATCCTTCGGCCCGCCATGCGCGCCCACTTCGGTTGCCGCATTGGTGCGCAGGTAACGGTAGCCCAGCTCGACCGAAGCCTTGTCGGTGATGTCCTGGATCACACCGGCCTGCAGCCCGTAGGCATAACCGTAGTCGGTATCGCGGCGGGCACCTGGCGAGTCCTGGGTGAGCTTGGTCATGCCCAGGCTGCCACCACCAAACAGTTTGGTGGTATCGCCCACCGGCAGGAACAGGTCATAGCTGCCCAACAGGTTTTCCTGACGCAGTTTCAGGCCGCTGTGATCGCCCGAGACGTTGTCATAGGTCATGTAGTAACGGCCTTGGTCGTTGATCTTGCCCACACGCACACCCCAGGTGTCATCCTTGCCGATGATGCCGTCGGTGTTGAGGTTGTCGGTGTTGCGCTGCAACAGGCCGGACTTGCGAACCTTGTCGCTGGTCTGGCCGTAGGTGAGGCTGGCGAAGTTGTCGTCGGCAGCCTGGGCGGTGGTGATGCCAGCGGCGCAGACGGCCATGGCGGCAAGCAGGGTATTGAAGGTTTTCATGGCAGGTTACTCCAGTTGGGTGCGCTGTTTCGGTCTGGAAGCTAGAGTAAGCAGGACACCCTGAACCGCGACTGAACCCTGACTGAACCTCGGCTGAACGACTTGATTGCCGACCTAGGAGTAGTACCCATGCGTGTCCTGCTGGCTCTGACCCTGATGTGCAGCGCCGCCCTTGCCCAAGCGGCGGTACAAACCCGCGAAATTCCTTACCAGGATGCCGACGGCAACCGCCTGGTCGGCTACTACGCATACGACGACGCCGTCGAGGGCAAGCGCCCAGGCATTGTCGTGGTGCATGAATGGTGGGGGCTGAACGATTATGCCAAGCGCCGCGCCCGTGACCTGGCAGCGCTGGGCTACAACGCCCTGGCCATCGACATGTACGGCGATGGCAAGCACACCGAGCACCCGCAGGACGCCCAGGCGTTCATGGCGGCCGCCCTGAAAGACCCTGCCGCTGCGGCCAGGCGCTTCGATGCGGGCCTGGAGTTGCTGAAACTGCAACCGAACACCAACAAGCACCAGCTGGGCGCGGTCGGCTACTGCTTCGGCGGCAAGGTGGTGCTGGATGCTGCGCGCCGTGGCGAGAAGCTGGACGGCGTAGTGAGCTTCCATGGCGCACTGGCCACCCAGACCCCGGCCAAGCCGGGTGTGGTGCGCGCGGATATCCTGGTCGAGCATGGCGCGGCCGACAGCATGGTCACCCCGCAACAGGTAGAGGCATTCAAGGCCGAGATGGATGCGGCCAAGGTCAACTATCAGTTCGTCAGTATCGAAGGGGCAAAGCACGGGTTTACCAACCCGGACGCGGATCGCTTGAGCCATGGTGAGCATGGCGGGCCGGACATTGGCTACAACAAGGCGGCGGATGAGAGTTCCTGGGCGGACATGCAGGCGTTTTTCAAGAAGGTGTTCAAGTAAAGAACGCCGGGGCCGCCTTGCGGCCCATCGCAGGCAAGCCAGCTCCCACAGGGACCGCACAGGTCTTGAGGCCTGTCTTGAACCTGTGGGAGCTGGCTTGCCGGCGATTGGGCTGCGAAGCAGCCCCAACTATTGCACCTCCCACACCGCCGCCGCGGCTGGCACAATAGCCCCCATGAACACACTCCCCGCCTGCTGCGCCCCGCTCCAGCACCACTGGCCCCTGCCCCGCCCACTGCCCGGCGCGGTGCTGGTCAGCTGTGCCTTCGACCCCGCCCACCTGGCACCTGACGACTTCCAGCGCGCCGGCATCGTACCCAGCAGCAGCCTGCAGCGCTCAGTGGCCAAGCGCCAGGCCGAGTACCTGGCCGGTCGCGTATGCGCCCGCGCCGCCCTACAGCGCCTGGACGGCCGCGACTACATACCCGGTACCCACGAAGACCGCTCGCCCATCTGGCCCGGCGGCATCCGTGGTTCGATCACCCACGGCAAAGGCTGGGCCGCCGCGGTGGTCGCCGCCGAGGGCAGCTGCCAGGGCCTGGGCCTGGATCAGGAAGCCCTGCTCGATGACGAACGCGCCGAGCGCTTGATGGGCGAAATTCTCACCCCGGCCGAGCTGGAGCGCCTGGACCGCGCTCAACTTGGGCTGACGGTCACCCTGACCTTCTCGCTGAAGGAAAGCCTGTTCAAGACCCTGTACCCTCTGACACGCCAGCGCTTCTACTTCGAGCACGCCGAAGTGCTCGACTGGTCTGGCGAAGGGCTGGCGCGCCTGCGCCTGCTCACCGACCTGTCGCCACAGTGGCAACGCGGGGCAGAGCTGCACGGCCAGTTCAGCCTGCAACACGGCCATCTGCTTAGCCTGGTAAGCGTCTGAGGCCTACAACGGTGCCTGCTGGCGCGGCCAGTTCAGGCTGAAGCAGGCGCCCCCCAACGCCGCACTGCGCCCCACCGTGGCTCGCCCGGCATGCCAGTAGATGATTCGCCGCACGATCGAAAGGCCCAGGCCGTGGCCGCCCGAGGCGCGGGTGCGGCTGTCGTCCAGGCGGGTGAACGGCGTGAAAATGCGGTCCCATACCCCCTCCGGGATCCCCGGGCCATCGTCTTCCACATCGATGCGGCAGCGTTGCTGCCCCAGCTGGTAGCTCAGGCGTACCTGCGACTCGGCGTGGCGCATGGCATTGCCAACCAGATTCTGCAGCGCCCGGTGCAGGTAGCGCGGCTCCGCCTCGACCCAGGCGCCGTCGGCATCGGACCCCTGGCACTCACCCCGCTCGACGCGCACATCGGCACGCAGCGGCGCCAGCTCGTCGATCACCCGGTCGAGCAAGGCATCGAGGTCGATCCGCTGGAACTGCAAGGCCGGCGCGCCTTGCTCCAGCCGCGCGTAAGTGAGCATTTCGTCGACCAGCCTGTCGAGGTCCTGGATGTCGCCGTCCATGCCAGCCAAGTGCTTGGCGCGCGCCTGCTCGGTGCTGGCACTTTCGATCATCTCCAGGCCAAAGCGCAGGCGCGCCACCGGCGTGCGCAACTCGTGGGATACTGCGCGCACCAGCTCGCGCTGCATGGTCAGCGAACGCTGCAAGTGCTCGGCCATGCCATTGAATGCGGCGGCCAGGCGCCCTACCGAGTCGGTATCGCCAGCCGGTACGCGCGTGTCCAGACTGCCCTGGGCGATGCGTGTGGCGGCGATTTCCAGGCCCGACACGCGGCGCTCCAGGTGGCGGACCAGCAAGTAGACCACCAGACCGATCAGGCACAGGCCCAGAAACGCGATCAGGACCAGCAATTGCGGCGGATACGGGTTGAGCTGGTACAGCGGGCCGATCTCCAGCACCCAAGGCGAGCCGGTCAACCCGGCGAACACCCGGATCGAATCGCCATCCTTGCCCAGCGCCATCACCGTGTCGCCCTCCTCGACCCTGTGCCGCTGGTCATCGTCCAGGCTGACGCGCTCGATCCGTTGCAATGCAACGCCAAAGCCGAAGCCTTTTTCCTGCGTCAACTGGGCCAGGCGCTGCTGTTGTTCGGTGACCGGGTAGCGCACCAGCTCATCGGCCAGCAGATAAAGTGTCGCGCGTGCCAGCTGCTCGCTGATCTGGTTGATCTGCGCCACCAGCATCAGGTCTTCCTGGCCAACCTTGCGCAGCACCTGTGCCGCATGCGGGCCGGTTTTTTCCACCACCACCAGGCCACGGGCCAGGCGCGCCCGCTGGCTGCCATCAAGCCGGCGTGCGCTCATCGGTTGCAGCGCCAGTGGCACGCCCAGCAGGCGCTCCCAGATCAATAGCGAGCGCTTGCGTTCGGTTGCGTTCTGTACCGCCAGGTTGTCCGCCATCAGGCTGAAGGTGCCTTGCGCCAGGCGCTCACGGTGCTGGGCGGCACGCACCTCGTTGACCAGGTGCAGGCTGAGCACGCCCAGCAGCGCCACCAGCACCAGCACCGCCAGCATGCCGCCATAGATGCGCAGGAATATCGAATTGTTCATGGCGCCTCGCCGACGAACAGGTAGCCCTTGCTGCGCAGGGTCTTGATCAGCCGCGGCTGCAGCGGGTCATCGCCGATCTTGGGGCGGATCCTGGAAATGCGGATGTCGATGGAACGGTCCTGGCCGTCGTAGCCAACACCACGCAGCGCAGTGAAGATCTGTTCACGGGTAAGCACCCGCCCGGCGTTGCTGGCCAGTAGCCATAGCAAGTCGAATTCGGCACCGGTCAGTTCGATCAGTTGCTCACCGAGGCGCGCCTCGCGCAGCCGGTTGTCGATGTGCAGCGCACCGAACGCCAGGTGCTGGCGCTTGCTGTCCAGGGCTTCGCTACGGCGCAGCAAGGCCTGGATGCGCGCCAACAGCAGGCGTGGGCGCACCGGTTTGCAGACATAGTCGTCGGCGCCCAGGTCCAGCCCGTGGATCTGGTCGAGTTCGTCGCTGCGTGCGGTGAGCATGAGGATCGGCCCAGGATACTGGTTGCGCGCCCGGCGGCAGATGCTCAAGCCGTCCTCGCCCGGCAGCATCAGGTCGAGGATGACCAGATCAGGTTGGCTGTCGACGATCCGACGCACGGCACGCGCGCCATCGCCCTCAACCGCGACCTCGAAGCCGTTGGCCTGCAGGTACTCGGCGGTCAGCTCGGCCAAGCGCGGGTCGTCCTCGACGATCAGAATGCGGGGTTGGGTCTGGTCCATGGCTTTGGCCTTTTAATTCTCTGGATCGCAATCTTGGCCTTTGAGCGTATGACTGTAGATCTTTGCTGTCCATGAAATCGAGCGGGGCCCGCGCGGTGCTTGTACCGGCCGGCAACAACCGCCTGCCGGCGTGTACCGAGGCGCTGGACTGAAGCGTTTTTTGTGGTAGGGTGCGCGCCCGCAAAAACTGCGACGGGGCGGCGAACGGCCGAAAAATACTGCAAACCACTTGGCACAAGGCCTACAGCGAATACTCACCTTTCACCCACAAAGTACCCACACGTTATCCACAGACGCTCGCCTTGCAAACACCCCAATACCGCATTATCTTGTATCCCGATCGCAGCGAACCACTAGATATAGGGGTTCGTGCAAAATCACACACAAAAGTCAACCCGCTAGATCAAACGATCTTCGGGGTGGAACTTCAAGTGATTTCAGCAGCCAAACCGCTCCTGCGGAGGCGACCGAGGCAAGCCCATCCAGGGCCTTGTTCGGGCATGGGTGTTGCAGGCCAGCCTGGCACCCATCAGCAACAGTTTTTGGGCCCAGCCCAAAACCTTTGACTTCGGCCAGGGAGCGGCAAGCCATTGCCCCTTATTCCTGAGTCTGTCCCGAAGTCGGTACGCCCGCGCGGGCGGGTGCGCATGCAGTGCGCATCCCCGTGAGGTTATCGAGCAAGTGGACGGAACGGTGGGCGCTCAAAAGGCGCCTGTACAATATAGAAACTGTGGAGACACCCACCCATGCAAACCGACACAACTCGCGAGAACCCGCAGGCCAAGGTGCCGCAGGCCGCCGATTCCCAGCAGGATCTGGCTGCTACCGCCCCTGGCCAACTGCGCGTGATCAAGCGTAACGGCACTGTCGTCCCGTATACCGACGACAAGATCACCGTTGCCATCACCAAGGCGTTCCTCGCAGTTGAAGGCGGCACCGCCGCCGCCTCGTCGCGCATCCACGACACCGTCGCGCGCCTGACCGAGCAGGTTACCGCCACGTTCAAGCGTCGCATGCCATCGGGTGGCACCATCCACATCGAAGAAATCCAGGACCAGGTCGAGCTGGCCCTGATGCGCGCCGGCGAGCAGAAAGTCGCCCGCGACTACGTGATCTACCGCGACCAGCGTGCCAAGGAGCGTGCGACCCGCGCCAACAACGACGCCGTGGTCGAGCCGCACCCGAGCATCCGCATTACCCTGGCCGACGGCAGCCTGGCACCACTGGACATGGCCCGCCTGAACACCATCATCAGCGAAGCCTGCGAAGGCCTGGCCGAAGTCGATGGCGACCTGATCCAGCGCGAAACCCTGAAGAACCTCTACGACGGCGTAGCCATCAAGGACGTCAACACCGCCCTGGTCATGACTGCCCGTACCCTGGTAGAGCGCGAGCCGAACTACTCGTTCGTCACTGCACGCCTGCTGATGGACACCCTGCGCGCCGAAGGCCTGGGCTTCCTGAACGTCGCCGAAAGCGCCACCCACCACGAAATGGCCGACCTGTACGCCAAGGCGCTGCCGGCCTATGTCGAGAAAGGCGTCGAATTCGAGCTGCTGGACCCTGCCCTGAAAGGCTACGACCTGGAGCGTCTGGGCAAGGCCATCAACCACGAGCGCGACCAGCAGTTCACCTACCTGGGCCTGCAGACCCTGTACGACCGCTACTTCATCCACAAGGATGGCGTGCGCTTCGAGCTGCCACAGGTGTTCTTCATGCGTGTGGCCATGGGCCTGGCGCTGGAAGAGAAAGACAAGGAAGCCCGTGCGATCGAGTTCTATAACCTGTTGTCGTCGTTCGACTATATGGCCTCGACCCCGACCCTGTTCAACGCCGGTACCCTGCGCCCGCAGCTGTCCAGCTGCTACCTGACCACCGTGCCGGACGACCTGTCGGGCATCTACCACGCGATCCACGACAACGCCATGCTGTCGAAATTCGCCGGTGGCCTGGGCAACGACTGGACCCCGGTCCGTGCACTGGGCTCGTACATCAAGGGCACCAATGGCAAGTCCCAGGGCGTCGTGCCGTTCCTGAAAGTGGTCAACGACACGGCCGTTGCCGTAAACCAGGGTGGCAAGCGCAAAGGCGCCGTGTGTGCGTACCTGGAAACCTGGCACCTGGACATCGAAGAATTCATCGAGCTGCGCAAGAACACCGGTGATGACCGCCGTCGTACCCACGACATGAACACCGCCAACTGGATCCCTGACCTGTTCATGAAGCGCGTCTTCGATGACGGCAAGTGGACCCTGTTCTCGCCATCGGAAGTGCCCGACCTGCACGACCTGACCGGCAAGGCCTTCGAAGAGCGCTACGAGTACTACGAAGCCCTGACCGAGTACAACAAGATCAAGGTGTTCAAGACCATCCAGGCCAAAGACCTGTGGCGCAAGATGCTGTCGATGCTGTTCGAGACCGGCCACCCATGGCTGACCTTCAAGGACCCGTGCAACCTGCGTTCGCCGCAGCAACACGTGGGCGTGGTCCACAGCTCGAACCTGTGCACCGAGATCACCCTGAACACCAACAAGGACGAGATCGCGGTCTGCAACCTGGGCTCGATCAACCTGCCGAACCACATCAATGATGGCAAGCTGGACACCGCCAAGCTGCAACGCACCGTGAACACCGCCGTGCGCATGCTCGACAACGTGATCGACATCAACTACTACTCGGTGCCGCAAGCGCGTAACTCGAACTTCAAGCACCGCCCGGTCGGCCTGGGCATCATGGGCTTCCAGGATGCGCTGTACCTGCAGCACATCCCATACGGCTCCGACGCCGCCGTCGAGTTCGCCGATAAGTCGATGGAGGCGGTCAGCTACTTCGCCATCCAGGCTTCGTGCGACCTGGCCGACGAGCGTGGCGCCTACGAGACCTTCCAGGGCTCGCTATGGTCCAAGGGCATCCTGCCACTGGACTCGCAACAGATCCTGATCGAGGCGCGTGGTGCCAAGTACATCGACGTCAACCTGGAAGAGTCGCTGGACTGGGCCCCGGTGCGCGAGCGCGTTAAAAAAGGTATTCGCAACTCGAACATCATGGCCATCGCGCCAACTGCAACCATCGCCAACATCACCGGCGTGTCGCAGTCGATCGAGCCGACCTACCAGAACCTGTACGTGAAATCCAACCTGTCGGGCGAATTCACCGTGATCAACCCGTACCTGGTTCGCGACCTGAAAGCCCGCGGCCTGTGGGACTCGGTCATGATCAACGACCTGAAGTACTACGACGGTTCGGTGCAGCAGATCGAGCGTATTCCGCAAGAGCTCAAAGACCTGTACGCCACGGCGTTCGAAGTCGAAACCAAGTGGATTGTCGATGCTGCCTCGCGTCGTCAGAAGTGGATCGACCAAGCGCAATCGCTGAACCTGTACATTGCCGGCGCCTCGGGCAAGAAACTGGACGTGACCTACCGCATGGCCTGGTACCGTGGCCTGAAAACCACCTACTACCTCCGTGCCCTGGCCGCGACCAGCACCGAGAAGTCGACCATCAACACCGGCAAGCTCAACGCCGTTTCCAGCGGTGGCGACAGCGCCCCGGTCCAGGCAGCAGGCCCAGCGCCAGTGCCGAAGGCCTGCGCGATCGACGAGCCCGACTGCGAAGCCTGCCAGTAAGGCCTGAATGCCGCACGGGGTGCCCTTGGGTGCCCCGCGCGGCATTTTTGTATCTGCACCCCGGAGAAACCTTGCCCTTTGCCCAGCGCTCACGCGGCTCGGCAAAAGAACAGGACTTCTCACAAAACGCAGTCACTGTGGGAGCGGCCTTGTGGCGCGATTGGGGTGCGAAGCGCCCCCAAAGATTGCAGCTTCGCCGCATGATTCGCGGGGCCGCTTTGCGGCCCGTTCGCGACACAAGGCCGCTCTCACAAAAATCACGCCAACACCACATAATGTGCCTTAAAAATAAAAAGCCACAACATGTAGTGCCATCCGCTTTTTGCCGCTACACTCCCTTCCCATAGCAAGCCACACAAACCCGGTGAACGGACGCACGCATTTCCGGTCGAAAAAGTTACCCTCGCCCGCAAGAGACGCGCCCCGATCCAAGGCGAAATCCGATATACTTCGCCCCCTCTGAAAAGAGCACCATTCAATTGTCCTGGCCCCTCCCCGAGGCCTGGCCAGGTACAAGCCAGAACACATTCAGATGTAAACGAGAGCCAGCCTCTCGAGCTGTCCATTCGCCGTTACGGCCTTGCGTCAGGCATCACATTCTTTAAATCCAAGCGGTTGCCCCAGGGCAACCCTCAAGCAGGAGCCAAACCATGCTGAGCTGGGACGAATTCGACAAAGAAGACGGCGAAGTAGCCGCCAAAGGCAACAACCCTGCGCAGGCCGCTGCCGCCGCCACCCTCGACAAGCTCGACAGCGCCGGCGGTGCCGCCGCCCTGGAAGCCCGTGCGGCCACTGCTGCTGACTCCGACGCGGTCAAACGTGCCAAGGCAGCCCTCGACGCCCTCGACGTTGCCGAAGGCCTAGCCGAACTGGAAGGCTCCTCGGCCCGCGTTGCGGTTGATGAAAAGCGCATGATCAACTGCCGTGCCGACCTCAACCAGCTGGTACCGTTCAAGTACGACTGGGCCTGGCAGAAGTACCTGGACGGCTGCGCCAACCACTGGATGCCGCAAGAGGTCAACATGACCGCCGACATCGCCCTGTGGAAGAGCCAGGACGGCCTGACCGAAGACGAGCGCCGCATCGTCATGCGCAACCTGGGCTTCTTCTCCACCGCCGACTCGCTGGTTGCCAACAACCTGGCCCTGGCCGTGTACCGCCTGATCACCAACCCCGAGTGCCGCCAGTACATTCTGCGCCAGGCCTTCGAGGAGGCGATCCATACCCACGCCTACCAGTACTGCATCGAGTCGCTGGGCATGGATGAAGGCGAGATCTTCAACATGTACCACGAGATCCCGTCGGTCGCGAAGAAAGCCGCCTGGGGCCTGAAGTACACCCGCGCCATTTCCGACCCGGAGTTCAACACCGGCACCGTCGAAACCGACAAGGAGCTGCTGCGCAACCTGATCGCCTACTACTGCGTACTGGAAGGCATCTTCTTCTACTGCGGCTTCACCCAGATCCTGTCCATGGGCCGCCGCAACAAGATGACCGGCGTTGCCGAGCAGTTCCAGTACATCCTGCGTGACGAGTCGATGCACCTGAACTTCGGTATCGACGTGATCAACCAGATCAAGATCGAGAACCCGCACCTGTGGGATGCGGCGATGAAGGAAGAAGCGACCCAGATGATCCTGCAAGGGACCCAGCTGGAGATCGAATACGCCCGCGACACCATGCCACGCGGCGTACTGGGCATGAACGCAGCGATGATGGAGGACTACCTCAAGTTCATCGCCAACCGTCGTTTGACCCAGATTGGTCTGAAGGAAGAGTACCCGGGGACTACCAACCCGTTCCCGTGGATGAGCGAGATCATGGACTTGAAGAAAGAGAAGAACTTCTTTGAGACGCGGGTGATTGAGTATCAGACTGGTGGGGCGTTGAGCTGGGATTGATCGTCCGGGCTGAGCATCGAGAAGGCTGCCGAATGGCAGCCTTTTTTATTAGCGCAGGAATTGCAAAACAGGAAGCATCCTACAAGCTTCGCGATTGTCACTTTGAAGGCGTCGCGATAACGTTTCATGGCGCTTAAGAACGCTCACGCAGCGGAACCCCGTTCCCGTTAGCAACGGCTCTCCAACTTCAGGATGGCCAAGCATGGACAGTCTCAATACACCTACCCTCTTCACCCGCCACAACCGCCCTCTTCACACGCTCTGGCTAGAATCCGAAGCCTGGTTCTGCGCCCACGAACTCGGCCGGCTGAGCGGGCATTTCTTCGACGAACACTGCATGCGCAAGCTCGACCCGGACCAGTACCGCACGGTGCAGTTGCTGCGCTATGGCAAGTATCAGGAAACCACGATGGTCAGCGAGTCCGGGGCCTATACCTTGCTGGCGCATCACCATGTTCCGGAGAACCGCCATCTGCGCTGGTGGCTGACGCATGAGGTGGTGGCGGTGCTGCGGGATGGGCAGGCGGACGGGGTTGAGGATGCGCCGCGGCTGGGGCAGATGTGCTGGCCTGGGGGAAGGACGGCGACGTTGTTGTATTGGCAGAGTGAGCCGTGGGTCAGGATGCGGGACATGCCGATGGTGCTGGCGGCTGAAAGTGATGAGGTAACGCCGCTGCTGAAGCGCAGGATCAATTGGAAGGAATATGCTCAGCGGGCTCTCAGGTTACATGGGGTGTAGCTGACCTGTGGCGGAAACTGTGGGAGCGGGCTTGCCCGCGAACACCGGCGAAGCCGGTGCCAGACACCGCGTCGCTTGCTTCGCAGGCAAGCCCGCTCCCACAGGTTTTGCGTATCGCCCAAGGCATGGATGTGCCAACACTGTGGGGGTTGATTACGCCGCGCGCCATCAGCGAGCCTCTACTCATTCACCACCTCGAAATCGGACGCTCTTCGAATCATAAGAGCTGCTATAGTGGTTTTTAAACCATATAAGCACTGTCTTAGCAGGTCTTAAAATGAATGTTTTTCCTTTGGCATGTGCCGACAGGCTAATGAAGATAGGGCTTCTGGCGAAAACAAGGCGCCTTGAACGGAAAATTCGCCAAAAAGACTTGGCAGCCCAATCCGGATTGTCCATTACTACCCTTGCCAAGATCGAATCAGGTACGCCTACCGTAGAGATGCGCAGCTACATGATCGCGCTGTGGCACCTGGGCTTGCTGGACGAGGTATTCCAGGACGTGCCGATGTCCGCACCCGCTTCCTTCGCAACCGAGCACAGGGTACGCCTGAAGAGCGTGACCGGGGATGACTTCTGATGACTGTCATCTACCTTTACATGCAGATGCCAGGCTCGCTGGAAGTGCGCACCATCGGGCGGTTGAGCGTAGAGAACAACGTAGGCGAGTTCGTCTACAACCCGGCCCATGTCGAAGCAGGTGGTTGGGTACCGGATGCGTCGCGCTACCCGCTTCGAACGCAACCTTATGAACGCATTACCAAGAACCGGGGTATACCTGGGTTTATCCGGGACGCGGCCCCCGATGGCTGGGGCGAGCGCCTGGTTGCGCGAGAGCATGGTGACCAGCAAGATGCCATTGGCTTCATTTTGAGATCACCAAACCATGACCGCACGGGCAACCTCATGGCTGGCGCCGGCCGTAAACCTCCTGCAGGTATCGGCCAGGCCGGACTGGGTAAGATCACCCAGCTGGACGCCTTCATACAATTTGCGGATGGCGTGCAGGGTGGATTCCCGCAGAACACCGATAAAGCCACCAAAGCAACCTTGCAGCAGCGCTCGTCACTGGGCGGGGCTCGTCCCAAATGCACGCTGATAAATGAAAACAGGCTGCTGCTGGCCAAGCCGCGCGACCGCTACGATACCTACGATGTGCCGGCACTCGAACATGCGTGCATGACATTCGCAGCGAGCAAGGGCATGAACGTGGCGCAGGTGCAGTTGCATCGGGGGCGGGTCAACACATTGCTGGTCGAACGCTTCGACCGGTCGCCAGCTGGCGACGGACATTTCTACCGCGTCCCCATGTTGAGCGGTTTGACATTGCTCGACAGTGACTGGAACAACCAGATGAGCTGGGCACAGGAATGGCACTATGGCTTGCTGGCAGACGAAATGAGCCGGCGCGGCGTGCCTCACAGTGACCTTCAGGAGCTTTTCAAACGCATCTGCTTCAACATTCTGGTCGGCAACGATGATGACCACCCCAAGAATGTAGCCGTGCTTTTCTTGAATGGCAGTTGGCGGCTGTCACCCATGTATGACGTGCTGCCAACGACCGAGGGGGCTGCGCCCTCCAGCCTGGCCATGGGCATCGGGAGTTTCGGAAAGGAACTGTCGCGGCGCAATCTGCTCAGCCAGGTAGGCCACTATGGCCTGTCTCACGCTCAGGCGGAATCCATCATTGATGAGGTGGCTGGATGGGAAGCTGAATTAGCGGCCCATTATCGGCGGTACTTGCAGCCGGCAGAACTGGAGCAGGCATTGGTTGCCATAGGCGCTGATAAGCTGCGCACTTGATTCTGCCGAGATAAGGCGGAGTGACAAGAGACCTCGCCCACGCCGACAGGAGGGGTACGGCACACTCAGTTGCCATGTGCCGGGACTGGACTTGCCAGTCTACGTGGTCGTGGGCGAGGTCGGCTTGAGTATAGATTGATCTTGGACGAAACCAACCCTTTGCAAAAGTCGCCGAAGACTCACCAGCTTGGAGTCAGCGTCCGTAGCTCCTAAAAAAACAACCATTAATCAAAAAACCGACTTGATAATTGAAATACGGGAATTATCAACGGCCGGCTGGGGGCGCGTTGCGCCCCTTCCCAATAGGTCCGGCGTTACGGAAAAGCCGCGCCTGCATGGGTCGCGCAGGGCATCAGGCGGTGGTTTGTGCCTGCTGGGTTTCCAGCAGGTTATGCAAGGTATTGAGGAACAGGTCGAAGCTGATGATGCCGGTCGAAACGGTCGACAGCACGGTCTGACCGTTTTCGTCCTTGATCACCACCTGCTCGCTCCACTGGTTGAGGTCAACATTGCGCAGGCTGCTCAACGCCACCTTGCGGCCAGCCACGTCGAGCGCTTCGCGAGTGATGGTCAGCGGTTTGGTGGTGACATTGAAGAAGTCGCCGCTCATGCGCTTGCCCCAAACCTGGGACGTTTCGAGGTAGTTAAACTGCACCGCCCCGCCGCTTTGCAGGGTGGCGAATACTGCTGGCAGGCGTTCGTTCAGGTACAGCTCGCGTACCTGCTCAAGAAACACATAAAGCTTTTGCAGGTGTGGGTTGACCCGGCGAAACGGCTCACTGGCGTTACGGCGATAAGCGAGATTGTTGATCAGGCCGGCTATGGCAGTCTGCCCAGAAGCGAATAGGTAGAAGTCGCCCATCTCGCTGAAAGGCACATAATCGCGCTGGTTGCCGATGATCTGGCAGATGCCTTTCTCATAAACCTCATAACGGGCAGCGCGCAGTTTCTTCTGCCACAGCGCCAGGGCGAACATCACCCCACCGAGCACCGCCAGCAAGGCGATGGTGGAATAGAACAGGCTTTGCGGGCCGTTGAAGTTCTGGCCGCTGGTAGCACTCAGGTAGCCGACGAAAGCGGCCAGGCCCAGGAAGATACTGCCCAGCATAAGCATGCAGACGATCAGCGCCTTGCCATAACCATAACTGCCGAGCAGCTTGCCGGCGGACGTGACTGGGGTGGGTTGCATGGGGAAGCCTCCTTGCTTGGGGAAATGGACGTCATGTCATAGTTGGCCCTCAGACACCAATTGGAGCGCGTAGTTCAGTGCCAACGCGGTTCAGGCTAGTGCTTTAGCCCAAGCTCTGCCGACAGCCGCGCGGTCACGCCTTTGACCACCGGTACCAGCTCGCGCATCTTTTCCTCAGGCATGTAAGGCACCGTACTGGCCACACTGACCGCCGCCACGATCCGCCGGCTGGCATCACGTACCGGCGCCGCCACGCAGCGGATCGACGGTTCATTGTCCTCCAGGTCGAAGGCATAACCGCCCGCCCCATACTCGACCATACGCTGCTCGAACTGCGCCCAGGTTTGCGCGGCGTGGTGCGGCCAGAACGCGCTTTTGCCACCTGCCGGCAGGCTGGTTTCATACAACCTCTGCCACTCGGCCGGGGTGTCGTCGAGCATCAGCGCCTTGCCGATACCCGTGCGCGCCAGCGGCATGCGGTGGCCGACCCGGGAGCGCATCTCCGGCCCGTTGCGCCCCGGGGTCTTGTGCAGGTACAGCACCTCATCGCCTTCGCGGACCGCCAGGTGGATGGTGTCGCCGGTCAGCGCCGAGAGCTCGTCGAGGTACGGCCCGGCAAGGGTGACCAACGGCAGCTCTTCTCGGGCCTGGAAGCCGAGTTCGATCAGTTTGGGGCCAAGCAGGTAACCGACCTGGGGCACCACACGCAGGTAGCGCTCGTCCACCAGGCAACTGACCAGGCGGTGGGTGGTGCTGCGGGTGGTGCCGATGTGCTGGGCGATGTCCTTGAGGTCGCGCGCGCCTGCGGCCACGGCCTGCACAACGGCCAGGCCGCGCAGCAGGGTCTGGGTGCCGGTAGGGGCGGTTTTGGTAGGGTCTTCCTGCATGTGCGGCCTTTATCGAAGTGCGTATGGGCGGGCGACATTATGTTCACCCGCAGGGCGCGGCTACAACTCGATACGCTCGACCTTGCCGACCAGCAGGATGTACGACAGCGCGCCAAGCAGGGCCAACGCGGCGATGTAAGTGATCGCCGGGGCGAACGAATCGCCGCTGGCAAGGAAGCCGATCACGATGGGTGTGACGATCGCCGACAAGTTGCCGATGAAGTTGAACACCCCGCCGGTCAGCCCGAGCAGGCGCGCCGGGGCCAAGGTAGAAACCAGCGACCAGGTGATCGAGGCAAGGCCGTTACCGAAGAACGCCAGCGCCAGGAAGGCAATCACCAGCGGGGTGGAGTCGACGAAGTTGGCGCCAATGATGGCGGTGGAAATCAACAGGCCGCTGATGATCGGCAGCTTGCGCGCAAGGCCCACGCTGGCCCCACGGCGGATCAGCCAGTCGGAGAAAAAGCCCGAACACAGCACCCCGACAAAGGCGGCGAGAAACGGCAACGAGGCCAACATGCCGGACTTGATGAAGTCCATGCCGCGGTACTTCACCAGGTAGGTCGGGAACCAGGTGAGGAAGAACCACAGTGTCGAATTCAGGCAGAACTGGCCGAGGTAAATGCCCCAGAGCTTGCGCTGTGTCAGCACGATGCCCAGGTCGGCCCAGCTGAACCTGGCCTTGGTCTTGGCCTGCTCCTGCTGGATATCCACCAACCCGCCACCTTCGCGGATCAGTTCGATCTCGGCCTCATTGGCACCCTTGAAATCGCGCGGTTCGCGATACACCGCGTACCAGATCACGCCCCAGAGGATGCCCACCGCGCCGGTGGCGACGAACACCATGTGCCAGCCGAACGCATGCTGCAGCCAGGCCAGCACCGGGGTCAGGAATGCCAGGCCGACGAACTGCCCAGAGGTGTAGAAGCCAATGGCCGTGGCCCGCTCCCGCTCGGGGAACCACGTGGTGACCACGCGGCTGTTGATCGGGTAGGCCGGCGCCTCCAAGGCGCCGACCGCCATGCGCAGCACGAACAGCGCGATGAAGCTGGCGGCGAAACCGAGCATCACGGTGGCCAGCGACCACAGCACCAGCGCCACGGTATACAGAATGCGCGGTGGTACGCGGTCGACCAGCCAGCCGCCTGGGATCTGCATGGCGGCGTAGGTCCAGCCAAACGCCGAGAACACCAGGCCGACGTGAATCGGGTCGATGCCCAACTCGCTGGTCAAGGCCGGTGCGGCAATGGACAGATTGCTGCGGTCCAGGTAGTTGATCACCACCGTGATGAACAGCAGCACCATGATGAAAAAGCGCTTGCGGCTGGGCGCCGACAGGGTCGCCTGCCCGGTAAGGGTATGCGGGTGCATGAGCAGTGCCTCTTGTTATGGTTATTGAGGTCGTTTCAGCGCAGTTGGGGCCAGGCAGTCACCACTCGGCAAAGCTGCCATCGGCGTGGCGCCACACCGGGTTG
The DNA here is from genome assembly GCF_043106615.1 of Pseudomonas sp. CJQ_9. Taxonomy (NCBI): domain Bacteria; kingdom Pseudomonadati; phylum Pseudomonadota; class Gammaproteobacteria; order Pseudomonadales; family Pseudomonadaceae; genus Pseudomonas; species Pseudomonas sp. CJQ_9. Next base: position 20,387 of record NZ_JBICMS010000085.1, read on the forward strand.
CGCCAGCGGTGGCCGACAGCGGCGCGCTCGATCACGTAATCCTCGTTGATCTCGATGCCCAGACCAGGACCGTTGGGGATCTTGACCATGCCCTGCTGGTAGTCGAACACGCCGGGGTCGCGCACATAGTCGAGCAGGTCGTTGCTCTCGTTGTAATGAATGCCCAGGCTCTGCTCCTGGATGAAAGCGTTGTAGCAGGCAGCGTCGAGCTGCAGGCAGGCCGCCAGGGCGATCGGGCCCAGCGGGCAGTGCAGCGCCAGGGCGACGTCGTAGGCCTCGGCCATGTTGGCGATCTTGCGGGTTTCGGTGATGCCGCCGGCATGCGACGCGTCTGGCTGAATGATGTCGACGTAGCCTTCGCTGAGCACGCGCTTGAAGTCCCAGCGCGAGAACAGCCGCTCACCCAGGGCAATCGGGGTGCTGGTCAGCGGCGCCAGTTCTTTCAACGCTTCGTAGTTTTCACTGAGCACCGGCTCTTCGATGAACATCAGCTTGTAAGGGTCGAGTTCCTTCATCAGCACCTTGGCCATGGGCTTGTGCACGCGGCCATGAAAGTCCACGCCAATGCCCACGTTCGGCCCCACCGCATCGCGCACGGCGGCGACGTTGGCCAACGCCTGGTCGACCTTGTCGAAGGTGTCGAGGAACTGCAGTTCCTCGGTGCCGTTCATCTTCACGGCGGTGAAACCACGCGCCACGGCCTCTTTTGCCGCTTGCGCGGTGTCAGCGGGGCGATCGCCGCCGATCCACGAATACACGCGGATCTTGTCGCGCACCTGGCCGCCGAGCAGGTCGCTGACCGACACACCCAGCGCCTTGCCCTTGATGTCCCACAACGCTTGGTCGATACCCGCCAGGGCGCTCATGTGGATGGCACCACCGCGGTAGAAGCCGCCGCGGTAGAGCACGGTCCAGATATCCTCGATGTTGCGCGGGTCCTTGCCGATCAGGTAATCGGACAGTTCCTCGACGGCGGCAGCCACGGTGTGGGCCCGGCCCTCGACAACAGGCTCGCCCCAGCCGGTGACGCCCTGATCGGTTTCGACCTTGAGGAAGCACCAGCGCGGCGGAACGATGAAGGTGGTCAGCTTGGTAATTTTCATCTGCTTGTCTCTCTTGTTGGATGCAGTGCAGGGCCGGCTCAGCGCAGGCTCTGCCAGGCGCTCACGTAAGCCTTGGCAGCGGCCTCGACCTGTTCAGGGGTCATGCCTGGCTTGTACAGGCCGGAGCCCAGGCCGAAGCCCCGGGCGCCAGCGGCATGGAACTGCTGCAGGTTGCCGGGGGTGATGCCGCCGACCGGCGCCAGCACGGTGCCGGCGGGCAGCACGGCAAGCCAGGCCTTGACCACCGCCGGGCCCAGTTGCTCGGCTGGGAACAGCTTGAGCACGTCGGCCCCTTGCGCCAAGGCGGCAAAGGCTTCGGTCGGTGTGGCGACGCCCGGTGCCAGGTACAGGCCTGCCGCCTTGGCAGCACGCAGTACATGAGGGTCGCTGTGGGGCATGACGATCAACTGGCCGCCCGCCTCTTTCACCTGCGCGACCTGGGCCGGCGTCAGCACGGTACCTGCACCGATCAGGCAATCGGCAGGTAGGGTGCGACGCAGCAGGCGGATACTGGCGAACGGGTCAGGCGAATTGAGCGGTACTTCGATGATGCGAAAGCCGGCGCTGTAGAGCACTTCGCCAACCGCAGCCGCTTCATGCAGTTGCAAACCGCGCAGAATCGCAATCAGGCCATTGTGTGCCAATGCTTGTTCGAGCATGTCGAGCTCCCTTCAGGATGAATGAACCAGGCCGGCGGCGAGCGCCAGTTGCCAAAGACCGCGCTCGGTGGCCTGCTCGGCGACACTCACATGGGTGAAGCCGCATGCCTGCAGGGCCCGGCTGTAACGCGCGCACAGCGGGCCGTTGCCGATCAGCAGGATCCCAGGCAGATGCACACTGTGGCGCCGCTGGCGTTGCAGTTTGGCCAGGGCTGAAAGTTCGTGACCGATCAGTAAACCCGACAAGTAATCAGGCTGGGCGCTGGCGCTCAGCTCACCGGTCAGGCCTAGGGTGCGGGCGCTGAACAGGGTGGACAGCGGGCCGATTTCCCCCTCGGCGGAGCAGGCGGCCTGCACACCGAGGTCGAAGGCTGGCGCATCGAACGCGGCGCCGCGTTGCTGGGTACGGCCGAGGATGCTGTGCGCGCTGAGCACGGCGAAAATTTCGCCGGTCATGAAGGTATCGAAATGGACGATGCAGCCATCGACGACCTCTACCCATTTCGAATGACTGCCGGGCAGGCCAATGAGCAGGTCATCGGTGTTCACCCCAGGCAGCGCGCCCAGCACCTGCGTCTCTTCACCCCGCATGACATTGGGCAGGCGCGCGTGCTGGATCACGCCGGGCACGATATGCACCTCGACGCCGCGAAGGCTGCCGACAGTTTGCAGCGCGCCACCGAGGTTGGCGACGCTGGCCGGGGTTTCGCGGTACACGGCCTCGCGCCAGCCCTGGGCGCTGCCGACCATGCCACAGGCAATCACGGGCAGCCCGGGCTGGGCGTCGAGCCAATCGCCACAGGCGTCGTCGAATGCCAGTTCGAAACCGTCATTGCAAAGTTGGCCGTTGATCAGGCGCGGGGCTTTTGGCAAGTGCATGATGCCGCTGGGCAGGGTGCGCACATCCAGCACCTGGCCTTGCGCGGCGAGTTTGTAAGCACGAAGGGAGGTGGTTCCCCAGTCGAGCGCGATCAATTGCGCCTGCATCGCTTCACCTGTTCTGTTTTTGGCAGTGAGTGAGGCGACTATAACCCTGGGCGAAGGAAAATTCCAATATGTAAAACACAATCCCACATATAGGGATTTTGCGTTCGCTTTATGGAAGGTAACTGGGTCGCGACATGCCGGCCATCAAAAAAGCCTGTGAAACCAAGCGCCGGCCGCGCGGTGCTCGGTATCACAGGCCTTGAACCTGCCGCGGCTTACTCCGGCAGGGCGAACGCCATCACATAGTCCCCTTGCCGGGTACCCAAAGAGCCATGCCCGCCGGCCATCACCAGCACGTACTGGCGACCATCCTTGCCGGTGTAGGTCATCGGCGTGGTCTGGGCACCTGCCGGCAGGCGCCCTTCCCAAAGCACCTTGCCATCGCGCACGTCATAGGCGCGCAGGTACTGGTCGAGGGTACCGCTGAGGAACGCCAAACCGCTGGCGGTGGTGAAGCTTCCGCCCAGGCTCGGCACGCCCATGGTCAGCGGGATCGGAATGGGCGAGCTGTCTCGCACGGTGCCGTTTTTGTGCTTCCAGATCACCTTGTGGGTGGTCAGGTCCACTGCCGCCACATAACCCCAGGCCGGTGCCTGGCAAGGCAGCCCCAGCGGCGACAGGAAAGCGCCCATGATCACGCCGTAAGGCGCGCCCTTGTTGGCCTGGATACCTTCGGTCTCACTCTTGCGCGCCGGCTGCCCGGCGATTTTCGAGGCAGGCACCAACTGCGACTTGAAGGCCATGTAGCTGGGGTTGACGAAAGCAATCTGGCGTACCGGATCGACCGAAATGCCCCCCCAGTCGAAGACACCGAAGTTGCCCGGGTAGACCAGCGAGCCCTGCAACGATGGTGGGGTGTAGATGCCGTCATAACGCAGCGAACGGAAGTCGATGCGGCACAGCATCTGATCGAACGGCGTTACCCCCCACATGTCTCGCTCACGCAGGGTAGGCGGCATGAAATTGAGCTCGGACATCGGCTGGGTCGGTGCGGTGTGATCACCTTCCACGGCGCCTTGCGGTACCGGGGTTTCGTGGATGGGCACCAGCGGCTGACCGTTGCTGCGGTCCAGCACATAGATGCTGCCCTGCTTGGTCGATGCCATTACTGCCGGTTTGACGCCTTCGGCGGTCTTGATGTCGACCAGGCTCGGCTGGCCACCGACATCCATGTCCCACAAGTCGTGATGGGTGAACTGGTAGTTCCAGCGCACCTTGCCGGTAGCGATGTCCAGGGCCACCAGGCCGGCACTGAATTTCTCCGCCTCTGGCGTGCGGTTGCCGCCCCACTGGTCGGGCATCTGGTTGCCCATGGGCAGGTACAGCAGGCCGAGCTTCTCATCGGCGCTGATCACCGACCACACGTTTGGCGAGTTGCGGGTGTAGAACTGGCCGTCACTGATCGGCGCCGTGGCGTCGGGGTTGCCGCTGTCCCAGTTCCACACCAGCTGGCCGGTGATCGCATCATAGGCGCGGACGACGCCGGACGGCTCGTCGGTGGAAACGTTGTCGGTGACATGACCGCCAAGTATCACCAGGCCGCCGGCCACGGTGGGTGGCGACGTGGAGTAATAGCCACCGGGGGCGAAGCTGCCGATGTTGCGGGTAAGGTCGATCTGGCCGTTATCGCCAAAGCCGGCGCACTGTTGGCCGGTATCAGCATCCAGCGCGATCAGGCGGGTGTCGGCGGTGGGTACGTAGATGCGCTTGGCGCAGGCCTGCCCCTGCGCGGGGCTCGCTTGCGAGCTGGCCGTGTCGTAATAGGCCACGCCGCGGCAGGTCATGTGCGCCCAGCCTTTGAAGTTGGCCGCATTCTGCGTGCTGAGCTTGGGATCGAAACGCCAGATCTCCTTGCCGCTGTCGGGGTCCAGGGCAATCACCTGGCTATGCGGGGTGCATACGTAGAGCTTGCCGTTGACTTTCAGCGGGGTGTTTTCCGCCGTGGTCTCGCCCGGGTCGTTTGGCCCGGGGATATCACCGGTGCGGTAGGTCCAGGCCAGCTTGAGCTTGCCGACGTTCTGCGGGGTGATCTGCTTGAGTGGCGAGTAACGGTCGCCAAACTCGGTACGCCCGTAGGACTGCCAGTCACCGTCAGGTATTGCCGGTGCCGTGCTGGTGGTGCCTGCCGTGTCGCGGTCCAGGCGGCCTACCACGGTGTCGGGCTGGGTGAACTGGCTGGCCAGCGCCATCAGGCCCGCGGCCGCCACGCCCACACTCAATACCCCTGTACCGAGGGGATAAGGCTGCCCCTGCGTCAACGGCCTGCGCAGCCAAGGCAATAACAACACCAGGCCAAGGACGAACCAGAGGGCCAGCCGGGGGACCAGTTGCCACCAGTCCAGGCCCACCTCGACCAACGACCAGAGCGAACTCAGCAACAGCACGACGCCATAAACGCTCAACGCCTCACGGCGGCCAGCCAGTAACAAGGCTGCGGTAATTGCCAAGCCAACGCCGGCCAGCAGGTAATACAGCGAACCGCCAAGGGTTGCCAGTTTGATGCCGCCGGCCAGCAAGGCCAGGCCCATCAGCAAAAAAACCACGCCTAGCAATCTGGGCAGCAAGCGTGGGGGGTGTGAAGCACGGGTGGTGCTCATCGGTGAAATCTCCGTTTCCATGGGACTGAATCAATAAGACATCCAGCAACGAAGAATAGTATTACTAAATGATTCTGCGACAAACTGACGCACTCGAGGGAGAGCGTTGCGACAAATGCAACAATTCGCATGTGGTCATAGTATGACTAACGCTCATTGCGAAGCCCGAGCTAGAGCCTGCGCTTGATCCCTCCTCGCTGAAAGTAGCTGATTTCCGGCTACGAACGCCGTTGACAGCTGGTTTTTCACTTGTTAAAAAAGCCGAAGTTGTACGACAACACATAACAAAAACAACATCAGCGGAAGCAACCCATGTCGAAAATCTGCCAGACCACCCTCCCCTGTGCGCTGCTGGGCGCCAGCCTGCTCAGCTGCCTGCCGGGCACCAGCCTCGCCCAAGGTTTCATCGAAGACAGCAAAGCCGTGCTGGGCCTGCGCAATTTCTATATCAACCGCAACTTCACCAACCCCGCCAACCCACAAAGCAAAGCCGAAGAATGGACCCAGAGCGTGATCCTCGATGCCCGTTCCGGTTTCACCGAGGGCCCGGTGGGTTTTGGCGTAGACGTGCTGGGGCTGTGGTCGGTGAAGCTCGATGGCGGGGGCGGCACCTATGGCACCGCGCTGCTGCCACGCCACGACGATGGGCGGCCGGCGGATGACTTTGGCCGGCTTGCCGTGGCGGGCAAGGCGCGCATTTCGAAAACCGAACTGAAGATCGGCGAATGGATGCCGGTACTGCCAATTCTGCGTGCGGACGACGGGCGTTCACTGCCGCAAACATTGCGTGGCGGGCAGGTCACGTCCAACGAGATTGCCGGGCTGACCTTGTACGGCGGCCAGTTCCGCGCCAACAGCCCGCGCAACGACGCCAGCATGGAGGACATGAGCTACGGCGGCGCGGTGTCGGACCGCTTCAATTTCGTCGGGGGCGAGTACAGGTTCAACCAAGAGCGCACCCTGGTCGGGCTGTGGAATGCGGTGCTCAAGGACGTGTACCAGCAGCAATACCTGCAACTGAGCCACAGCCAGCCGCTCGGCGACTGGACCCTGGGCGCCAACCTGGGCTATTTCCAGGGCGATGAGGACGGTTCCAGGCGCGCTGGCCAGCTGGACAACAAGACGTACTCGGGGATGTTCTCCGCCAAATACGGCGGCAGCACCTTCTGGGTCGGGCTGCAGAAGGTCGATGGCGATACCTGGATGCGGGTCAATGGCACCAGTGGCGGGACCCTGGCCAATGACAGCTACAACGCCAGCTTCGACAACGCCAACGAACGCTCGTGGCAGGTGCGCCATGACTTCAACTTCGTCACCGTCGGCGTGCCGGGGCTGACCTTGATGAACCGCTACATCAGCGGCCGCGACGTGCACAGCGGGGTGGTGACGGATGGCAAGGAATGGGTCCGTGAGACTGAACTGGCGTATGTGATCCAGAGCGGAGCGTTCAAGGATTTGAGTGTGAAATGGCGCAATTCGTCGATTCGGCGGGACTACAGCAATAACGAGTTCGATGAGAACCGGTTGATTTTCAACTACCCGTTGTCGTTGCTGTAAGGCTTTACGCCGCTCATTTCGCGACACGAGGCCGCTCCTGCAGGGCACGCGCATAACACCAAACTGACATTGCGTTGTCATTGACAACACTGAATCGCACCGCCAATAATCACAAAAGTCATACGACAACCTACAACAATTAACAACAAGAGCCGGTCATGACCACTACCCCCCTCAAACGCCTGCTGCTCACCGGAGCCGCAGGCGGCCTGGGCAAGGTCCTTCGCGAACGCCTGCAAGGCTGCGCCGAGGTCCTGCGCCTTTCCGACATCAACCCCATGGCCCCAGCCGCTGGCCCACACGAAGAAGTGGTCACCTGCGACCTGGCCGACAAGGCAGCCGTGCATGCCCTGGTCGAAGGCGTCGATGCCATCGTGCACTTCGGCGGGGTGTCTACCGAGCATTCGTTCGAAGAGATTCTCGGCCCCAATATCTGCGGCGTGTTCCATGTCTACGAGGCGGCACGCAAGCATGGGGTGCAAAGGGTGGTCTTCGCCAGCTCCAACCATACCATCGGCTTCTACCGCCAGGACGAGCGCATCGACGCGCATGCCCCGCGCCGCCCCGACAGCTACTACGGGCTGTCCAAGTGCTATGGCGAAGATGTCGCCAGCTTCTATTTCGATCGTTACGGCATCGAAACCGTCAGCATCCGCATCGGCTCTTCGTTCCCCCGGCCACAGAACCCGCGCATGCTCTGCACGTGGTTAAGTTACGACGACCTGGTGCAATTGATCGAGCGCGGCCTGTTCAAGCCGAACGTCGGCCACACCATTGTCTACGGTGCCTCTGGCAACCGCACCGTATGGTGGGACAACCGCCATGCCGCACACTTGGGCTACGTGCCCAAGGACAGCTCGGAGCCCTTCCGCGCAGCGGTTGAAGCCGAGCCGGCGCCTGCCGCCGATGACCCGAGCATGGTCTATCAGGGCGGCGCATTTGCCGTGGCCGGACCGTTCAACTGACCGCACGCGCCAGGAGGCACGGCCATGGACTGTGAACTGATCGTCGACGCCCGCAACGGCACCGGGGAAAGCCCCGTGTGGCACCCTAGCGAGCAGGCCTTGTATTGGGTCGACATACCCGCGCGCCAGTTGCACCGCTGGCAGCCGGTGGATAACACGCACCAGGTCTGGCAGGGCGACCAGATGCTCGCCTGTATCGCCCGCTGTGACGACGGCTGGGTCGCCGGCATGGAAAGCGGCATCTTCCACATTCAAACCAGGGCCGACGGCAGCCTGGCCAGCCGTGTGCTCAGCGGCGTGACGCATGCCCAGCCGGGCATGCGCTTCAACGATGGCCGCTGCGATCGCCAAGGGCGCTTCTGGGCCGGCAGCATGCTGCTGGACATGCAGCAAGGCGCCCAGGTAGGGGCACTGTACCGGCTTGATCGCGAGGGCCATTTGCACCTGCAGCAAGCGGGCCTGATCGTGCCCAACGGGCTGGCTTTCAGCCCCGACGGCACACGCATGTACCTGTCTGATTCGCACCCCAGCGTGCAGAAGGTCTGGGCCTTCGACTACGACACCGACACAGGCACACCCCATGACCCGCGGCTGTTCGTGGACATGCGCAAATACCCCGGCCGCCCCGACGGTGCCGCCATCGACCAGGACGGCTGCTATTGGATATGCGGCAATGACGCCGGGCAGATCCACCGGTTCACCCCTGACGGGCGCCTGGACCGCTCGCTCAGCGTACCGGTGAAGAAGCCGGCGATGTGCGCCTTCGGTGGCGCCAACCTCGACACCCTGTACGTCACCTCGATCCGCCCGGCAGGGGTCGACCTTGGCGACCAGCCGCTGGCGGGCGGGGTATTTGCCCTCAACCCAGGCACCAAGGGCCTGGAGGAGCCAGCCTGGCGGGGCTGAGCCCCGCGACGCGCACCACACCCTTTGCACGCCCGAAACCAGATAATAAAAACCACGGAGTTTCATCATGACGTTCAAACGCAAGCTGCTTCTTGCCGTACTTCCCTTCGCCTGCAGCGTGGCCATGCCCGTTTCGGCGCTGGACATCAAGTTCGCGGAAATTCACCCCGCCGGCTACCCCACGGTGGTGGCCGAGCAGAACATGGGCAAGAAACTGGAACAGGCCAGCAATGGCGACATCACCTTCAAGATGTTTGCCGGCGGTGTGCTGGGCTCGGAGAAGGAAGTGATCGAACAGGCGCAGATCGGCGCCGTGCAGATGACCCGCGTCAGCCTGGGGATCGTCGGCCCGGTGGTGCCGGATGTGAACGTGTTCAACATGCCGTTCGTATTCCGCGACCACGACCACATGCGCAAGGTCATCGATGGCGAGATCGGCCAGGAAATCCTCGACAAGATTACCAACTCCGACTTCAACCTGGTGGCCCTGGCCTGGATGGATGGTGGCTCGCGCAGCCTCTACACGAAAAAGCCGGTGCGCAGCCTGGAAGACCTGAAGGGTATGAAGATTCGCGTGCAGGGCAACCCGCTGTTCATCGATATGATGAACGCCATGGGTGGCAACGGGATCGCCATGGACACCGGGGAAATCTTCAGCGCACTGCAGACCGGGGTAATCGACGGCGCCGAGAACAACCCGCCGACCCTGCTCGAACACAACCACTACCAGAGTGCCAAATACTTCACCCTGACCGGCCACCTGATCCTGCCCGAGCCGGTGGTGATGTCCAAGACCACCTGGAACAAGCTCACACCCGAACAGCAAGCGCTGGTGAAAAAGGTAGCGCGTGAGGCGCAGATGGAAGAGCGGGTGCTGTGGGATGCGAAAACGGCCAGCAGCGAAGAGAAGCTCAAGGCCGCCGGTGTCGAGTTCATCACCGTCGACAAGAAACCCTTCTACGACGCGACCGCACCGGTCCGGGAAAAATACGGCGCGCAATACGCCGACCTGATGAAACGTATCGACGCGGTGCAGTAAGCGCGACCTTTCCTACCGACCTCGGCAGGGCCGCGTCAGCCGCCCTGCCGCTTTGGTGATGCCCATGAAAAACCTCTTTCTGCGTGCCAACGACACGTTGTACCGCGCCTGTATCTGGGTCGCCGGCCTGTCGATCCTGAGCATGTCGCTGATCATCCCGTGGGGCATCTTCGCCCGCTATGTACTCGGCACCGGGGCCAGCTGGCCAGAGCCAGTGGCCATCTTGCTGATGGTGGTGTTCACCTTCGTTGGCGCCGCCGCCAGCTACCGCGCCGGGGCGCACATGGCGGTGGCGATGATCACCGACCGCCTGCCACCGCTGCAGCGCCGGCTGGTGGCCCTGCTGGTGCAGGTGCTGATGGTTCTGGTGTGCCTGTTCATGACCTGGTACGGCACCCAGCTGTGCATCACCACCTGGAACCAGTTTCTGGCCTCCCTGCCCAGTGTGCGGGTGGGCATGACCTATGCGCCGATCCCGGTAGGTGGCGTGCTGACCTTGGTATTTGTGCTGGAAAAACTCCTGCTGGGCGACCAGAGCCACCGCAAAGTGGTGCGCTTCGACCAACTGGAAGAAAACGAAGGAGCGGCGTAAATGGATGCGTTCATTCTGTTGGGCAGTTTCATTGCGCTCATCCTGCTGGGCATGCCCGTGGCCTATGCCTTGGGCCTTTCGGCGCTGATCGGCGCCTGGTGGATCGACATACCGCTGCAAGCGATGATGATCCAGGTGGCCAGCGGGGTTAACAAATTCTCGCTGCTGGCCATTCCGTTCTTCGTGCTGGCCGGCGCCATCATGGCCGAAGGCGGCATGTCACGGCGGCTGGTGGCCTTTGCCGGGGTGCTGGTGGGTTTCGTGCGCGGCGGCCTTTCGCTGGTCAACATCATGGCCTCGACGTTCTTTGGTGCAATTTCAGGCTCGTCGGTGGCAGACACCGCCTCGGTGGGCTCGGTGCTGATCCCGGAGATGGAGCGCAAAGGCTACCCGCGCGAGTTCTCTACCGCCGTGACGGTCAGCGGCTCGGTACAGGCGCTGCTGACCCCGCCCAGCCACAACTCGGTGCTGTACTCGCTGGCGGCGGGCGGCACGGTCTCGATCGCCTCGCTGTTCATGGCCGGGGTAATGCCGGGGTTGCTGCTGAGCGCGGTGATGATGGGCCTGTGCCTGCTGTTCGCCAAGAAGCGCAACTACCCCAAGGGTGAGGTCATCCCGCTGCGCCAGGCGCTGAAGATTGCCGGTGAGGCACTGTGGGGCCTGATGGCCATGGTGATCATCCTGGGCGGTATCCTCTCGGGCGTGTTCACTGCGACCGAGTCGGCAGCCGTGGCGGTCGTCTGGTCATTCTTCGTGACCATGTTCATCTACCGTGACTACAAGTGGCGCGACCTGCCCACGCTGATGCACCGCACGGTGCGCACCATCTCGATCGTGATGATATTGATCGGCTTCGCGGCCAGCTTTGGCTACGTGATGACGCTGATGCAGATTCCATCGAAGATCACCACGGCGTTCCTCACCCTGTCGGACAACCGCTATGTGATCCTGATGTGCATCAACTTCATGTTGCTGCTGCTGGGCACGGTGATGGACATGGCGCCGCTGATCCTGATCCTTACGCCGATCCTGTTGCCGGTGATCACCGGCATCGGCGTGGACCCGGTGCATTTCGGCATGATCATGCTGGTGAACCTGGGGATTGGCCTGATCACACCGCCGGTGGGCGCCGTGTTGTTCGTCGGCTCGGCGGTGGGCAAGGTGAGTATCGAATCGACGGTCAAGGCGATGGTGCCGTTCTACCTGGCACTGTTCCTGGTGCTGATGGCGGTGACCTACATTCCGGCCATTTCGCTGTGGCTGCCTAGCGTGGTGCTGTAAATAAAAGCGGGGCCGCTTTGCGGCCCATCGCCGGCAAGCCAGCTCCCACAGGTATTGCGCAAGCCTAACAGCGGTGCTGTCCTGTAGGAGCTGGCTTGCCGGCGATGGGGTGCTGAGCAGCCCCCTTGGCCCTACCTGCAAACGGATCCTGCACATGGCTGTCCCCTCCTCTGCTCCCCCGCTGTTCCCGCGCAAGCTGGCCATCGCCCTGCTGGCTCTGCTTGCCTGCTCATTCGCCGGTAACCACATCGCCGCACGCATCGCCTTCGATGACGGCACCGGCGTGCTGCTGGCCATACTCTGCCGTTCCGGCCTCACCTTCCTGGTGCTGGCCGGGGTACTGCTGTGGCAACGCCAGGCGCTGGCGCTGCCCGCTGGCACCCACCGCTGGCAACTGCTGCTTGGCTTGCTCATCGCCACCCAGAGCCTGTGCCTTTATTCGGCGGTGGCGCGCATTCCGGTGGCCCTGGCCTTGCTGGTGGGCAATACCTTCCCGATGCTGCTGGCGTTGCTGACCTGGGCGCTGGGCGGTGCGCGCCCCACTGGCCGCACCGTGCTGTTCATGGGCTTGATCCTATGCGGCCTGGTGTTGGCGCTGGATGTGCCGGCACGCCTGGCCGACAGCGGTGCGGGCAACCCGCACTGGGGGCAGGGGGTCAGCCTGGCCTTCGGCGCCGCTTGTGCCTTTGCATGCGCGTTGTGGATCACCGACCACAAGCTGGCTAGCGTGCGGGGCCCGGTACGCAGCCTGCTGACCCTGCTGATCGTGTTCTCCAGCATGCTGCTCGCGGGCGCCAGCGGGGTGATGCCGGCCGGTTTGTCGCTGCCGGGCAGCAGCAGTGGCTGGGTGGCGCTGGCCAGCCTGGTGCTGCTGTACGGGCTGGCGTTCAGCTTGCTGTTCGTCTGCGTACCCAGGCTGAACATGGCGCAAAACGCCCCGGTGATGAACGTCGAACCCATCGCAACTTTACTGCTGGGTTGGGCCCTGCTCGACCAGCAACTGGGCCCGCTGCAATTGCTCGGCGGCGCCGTGGTGGTATGCGGCATCGTGCTGCTGACTTACCGGCGGGCCAATTGATCGCTCTGCTCCAGAGGAACCTTGCATGGCTGTGACCACACTGCACCTGCAGGACCGCCTGACCCGCCTGAGCCTGGCGCCGGAATTGGGTGCCAGCCTGGTCAACTGGCAGGTCAAGGCAACCGGGCAGGCACTGCTGCGCCACTCCGACGCAGCTGCCTTGGCCAGCGCCGCGCCCAGGCGGCTGGCTTGCTACCCACTGGCGCCTTGGTACAATCGGGTTGCCGAGGGTGGTTATGCCCGGCCGCAGGGCTGGCAGGCGTTGGCGCCGAATACCGAGCACGACCCCTATCCCATTCATGGCAGCGCCTGGCAGCAAGCCTGGCACGTTGCGCATCACAGCGAACAGCGCGCACGGCTGACGCTGGACAGTACCGTACCCTTCGCCTACCAGGCCGCGCTGGATATACACCTGCATGAAGGCTGCCTGACCCTGGACCTGCATGTGACGCACCGGGATGATTCGGCCAACTGGTATGGGTTGGGCCTGCACCCTTATTTTCCGCGCTACCCGGCTACCAGGCTGTCTGCGCCCGCGCGCCAGGTGTGGCTGGCCGAGGCTGGGCGCTTGCCGTCGTATCAGGCCACGGTGCCCGAGCCGTGGCGGTTCGAAGCACTGGGCCACCTGCCCGAGACGCTGGTCGACCACGCCTTCAGTGGCTGGCCGGGGCACTGTGTGATCGAACAGCCGGGGGCTGGCTACCGGCTGGCCTGTCGCGCCAGCGGGGCGGAGCACTTCTTGCTGTTCTGCCCGCTGGGGCAAGGCTTCTTCTGCTTCGAGCCGGTCAGCCACCCGGTCAACGCCCATCACCTGCCCGGCCGGCCCGGGCTGAGGCTGTTGCAACAGGGTGACACGATGAGCCTGGGGTTCAGCATGCAGTACCAAGCGTTGTAACGCGTTGTAGGCGCTACGTGCTCACTCCAGCTGCTGGTCCCGCAGCGCCTGCGCCAGCATGTCGATGAAGGTTCTGACCTTGGCCGACCCGTACTTGCTCTCGCGGTGCAGTATGTGAATCGGCCAGGGTGCTTCCTCATACTCGGCCAGAATCACCTGCAACTGCCCGCTCGCCAGTTCATCAGCCACCTGGTATGACAATAAACGGGCAATCCCGAAGCCACCGCAGGCCGCAGCGATAGCCCCATCATTGCTGGTCACCGTCAGCCGCGGTTTCATGCGCACCAAAGTCGGCTCATCGGTCACGCCAAAGCGCCAGCCGGCTCGGGGGGACAGGTTGGTGGTACCGATCACCGCATGCCCGGCCAGGTCAGAGGGGTGCCTGGGCACACCGTGGCGCGCCAGGTAGTCGGGCGCAGCGCACAACATGCGCCGGACCTGACCGACCCGCAGGGCCTTCAACCCGGAGTCGGGCAACGGGCCGATGCGCACGGCCACATCCATGCCTTCCTCGACCAGGTTCACCACGCGGTCGAGAAAGTAGGCGGCGACGTCGACTTGCGGATACTGCTGCAGGTAGCGAACGATGCTGGGCATGACGAAATTCTTGCCGAACAGGATCGGTGCAGTCACCGCCAGGTCGCCCTTGGGTGTGGCATTGATGCCGGCCGCCGCTTCGTTGGCCTCGTGAATGCTGGCCAGGATATGCCGGGTGTCCTCCAGGTAGCGGCCGCCTGCCTCGGTCAGGCGCACGCTGCGAGTGGTACGCAGCAGCAGCTTGACCCCCAGCTGCTCCTCCAGGGCGCTGACGGCACGGGTGACGGCGGCCGGGGAGATGGCCAGGCGGCGGGCAGCAGCGGCGAAGCTTTCCAGCTCACCTACGGCGACGAATACCTTCATCAGGTGGATCTGGTCCATGCGAGCTCCTGGGGGCATGAGGTGTCGGGATTATTATTCATCTGGGTATTTTCTGCTGCCCGCGAGGAGGCGGGGCTGGTGTATCAGATGTCCAGCACCAGGGCCTGTACCCCCGCCTGCACCTGCGCCGGCACGGCACAACAGATCAACACCGACCCCGCCTCCGGTAGCTCTGCCGGTGGATTCGGGTAATGCACCTGGCCACTCACCAGTCTGGTCTTGCAGGTACCACACGAGCCACCCCGGCAGCTGAACTCCGGCGCCAGCCCGCGCGCCTCGGCCAGCTCCAGCAAGGTACCGCCGCCGGGTGCCCAGCGCGCCTCCTTGGCCGACGCCGCAAAGTACACCGGTACTGGCTCGCTGGCAGCGGGTGGCTGCTGCAAGGCGGGCTGGTCGGCGTGCGTGTGCCGGCGCAACGTCGACGGCCCAAACGCTTCTGCGTGAATCCGCGCATCCGGCACATGCACGCCGCGCAACCCTTCATACAAGTCCTGGGTAAAACTGCCCGGTCCGCACAGGTAGAACTCGTAGTCGTCCAGTGCCAGCGTCGCCTTGACCTGCCCGATGCCCAGGCGCCCGGCAAACTCGTAATCCCGCCCAAGCAGCGCATGGCTTTCCGGCTGGCTCAGGGCGCGATGAATGTGCAGCAAGCCCTCGGCCCGTTGCTGCAGACTCGCCAGCTCCTGCCTGAACGGCAGGTCGGCCAGGCTACGCGCCCCCTGGAACACGTGGATAGCCCGGGCCTGCCCATGGCTCAATTGCTCACGCAGCATGGCCAGCAACGGCGTAATGCCTACGCCAGCGCCAATCAGCACCAACGGCCGCGTGCTCTGTATGTCGAGCGTGAAACTGCCCATGGGTGGGCGAACGTCAAGCACATCGCCTGGCGCGATGCGCGCATGCAGGTGGCGGGAAACCGGGCCCTGGGCTTTGACGCTGATGCGCCAATAGCCGTCGGAAGGTGCGCTGGACAAGCTGTAGGTGCGGATAAGCGGTGCCTCACCGTCGCGCTTGACCTGCACCGGTACATGTTGCCCGGGTGCAAACGCCACAGCGGTACCGTTGGGCGGCTGGAGGTAGAACGAACGGATATCGCGGCTCTCCTGCTCTACCCGCAGCACCCGCCAGGCTTGCCATTGGCGCTGCTGCTGACGTTGCTGCAAACGCGCATCGGCCTCGGCCCAGGTACCGGTCATCAGGCTGGTGGGGGCGTACGCCTTGAAGGCCCAGCGCAGGGAAACCGCAGCCGGCCGCCACACCACCTGGTCGACCTCCAGCGTCCACAGCCGCTCTGCACCTTCGAACGCCTGGATGGCCGGGCTTTCCAGCAGCACCTCGGCACGCCCGCCCACCTGCAGCACGTTGCCGTTACTGAAGTCGATGAACAGCAAACCTGCCCTCGGGTTGACCAACAAGTTGCCCAAGGTGTTGAAGTGCAGGTTACCGGCGTAGTCGGGGATGGTCAGCGTATTGCCTTGGACCCTGACGAATCCTGGCCGACCGCCTCGGTGGGACACATCCACCGAGCGCTGACCGGTGTCATGCTCGACATAGCTGGCGACGAAGAAGGTGTCGGCAGACTGGATCATACTGGCGGTCGTGGCATCCAGGAATGTCGCATCGATGCGCCCCTGGGCCGGTTCGGCGACGCGCGTGTAGTCGCGTAACTGGATGTATTGCGGGCAGTTGCCGAACGACTGCTCTACCGTCACCTGCAATTGCCCTGCGACCGCCTGGCGGATCTGCCCGTTGAGGCGGTTGCGCCGGCGGGTGTGCAGTTCGATGCCCAGCAGGCCGATTGCCTGCCCGGCGACCAACCCAGGGGTCGCCGGGTCATCGGCCGCTAGCCTGGTGTCAATCGTCAACTGGCGTGGGTTGGGCGAACTGACGAAACCTTCCGGCCCTTCCAGCAGCGTCGCCCAGGGCCGCCCCTGAGCGTCTACGCTGGCCGCCACCATGAACGGCAACTGGTGGTAGAACGTGCGGTGCTGGTCGGGCATGTAGTCACGAATGACCTTTTGCCCGAACGCCTCCATGCGCTCTGCTACTCCGACCTTTTCCTGCAGGGTTTTCTCGCCCGCATGCCAAGGCGAGGGGCGGTGATCGGGGGACTGTTGCATGGTGGCGTTCCTCGCAGGGGATCAGACGCTGGTCTGCAGCCCGATGACAGTGCGGGGCATCGGTACGAAGCCCGGCAATGCCTCGATCCGCGCCAGCCAGCTACGTACGTTGGCATACGGCTCCAGCGACACGTTGCCCTCCGGTGCGTGGGCGATGTAGGAGTAGTTGGCGACGTCGGCGATGGTCGGCGTGTCGCCTGCCAGGAACGGCGACTTGGCCAGTTCGGCATCAATCACCTTGAGCAGGGTGTGCGCCCGGGTAATCACTTCGTCAGTGTTGAACGAAGCGCCGAACACGGTCACCAGGCGTGCAGCGGCCGGGCCAAAGGCCAGCGGGCCTGCAGCGACCGACAACCAGCGTTGTACACGGGCGGCAGCGGCTGGCGCTTCGGGTAGCCAGGTGCCGTTGTCATATTTTTTGGCGAGGTAAACGAGGATTGCGTTGGAGTCTGCGATCACCGTGCCGTTGTCATCGATGACCGGTACCTGCCCGAACGGGTTGAGGGCCAGGAAGTCCGGCTGCTTGTGCGCACCTTTGGCCAGGTCAACGAACACCAGCTCGGTAGGCAGGTTGAGCAGCGAAAGCATCAGCTCGATGCGGTGGGCATGGCCGGACTTGGGGAAGTTGTAGAGTTTGATCGGGTTCGACATGGGCTTGGCTCCTGGTCAGCACCGGATTGGGCTGATGGAGCACATGCTGCACTGATTCGACTGGCAGCAGAATCGGTGCGCGGGGGAAACCATAATTTCGCCAGATGGAATAATCAACCGCCCATGACAAACAACAGTCTGCGTTTTTCGGGCGTTTGCTGACGGATCAGCAGTGCGGCCCCGGCAAGTACCGCAGCAACCGAGCCCGTGTGCCTCAGTGCGGCTTCTTGAAGTAGCGGTACAAATCACGCGCAGCTTCGATCACCTTGGGCACACAAGCCTGGATATCCGCTTCGCTCATCTGGTCCAGCAGCTCGAAGTTATCCTCCAGCCCGTGCAAAGAGATGGCTTTGAGCAACTGGTCCTGCTCCGGCGGTAAAGCTTCCCAGTTGGCGATCTGGGTGGCGCGCATGTAGCCGAAGCACCATTCTTCCATCACGACCACGGTGCCCTGCTCGTCTTCTGTCTCCTCGAACAGCGGCTCGAACTGATCGATGTGGTCGCCCAACTGTTCAGCTACCTGGCCGGCATACCGCAGCAGCAATGCCACGTAGGCTTCTTCATGGGCCGGTTTCTTGAACTTGGGCACCTTGCCACCTGCCACTGCCGGCAGCCAGTGCTCAGGGGTGACCGTGGTCGGCGAGCTAGCCAGCGCAGTGAAAAAGCCATTGAGCTCGGCCAGGTTTAGTACCGAGTAGTCGTTGCCGTAAGTGATCAACAGGTCTTCGAGGCGGTGCAGTTCTTTTTCGCTGAGTGGCGGGAGCATCGGGCAGGGAATCCTTGCTAGCAAAAGTGTGTGCACCCTAGCACAGCAATGCTTGAAGGGTTGCCCGTGCAAGGCACTGCACGGGCAAATTTCCTCAGGTGGGCAGCCAACCCGGCAACTCATGCTGCCGGTCGGCGCCAATCAGCAGCCACAGCAAGATGCGGCACTTGCGCGGGCAGAGGTGCCCGGCCATGTGCACACCTTTTTTCTGCAAGTCGATCTCGGAGCCGGAAAAACCGTATGTTGCGCGGGCTGTAGCCCCCTCACCTGTACGAGTGGCGACAATGACTGGCAGGGTTGGCGTCATGTGCTCCAGAACATCAGACCAATTGCCGGAAACATGGCCGGCGCCGAACCCGGCGATGACCAGCCCGTCGTAGCGCAATGCGGGCAGAGCCTGCAGCAATACAGTGTCGGCGTCCAGGCACGCCTCCAGCAGGATGACGCGCTGGTCGGTACGCCCCGGTAGCGGGAGTACCTCCCGCCTGTCTGGGGGATGGCGGTAGGTTGCAACACCTTCTACAACTTCCCCCACAGGACCGAAACCAGGCGAGTCGAATGCCGCTATCGCCAGGCTGGCTGTCTTGCGAACCTTTGTCGCACGATGGATCTGATCATTCATCACCACCAGCACACCACGCCCACCGCTGCCTCGTGCCAATGCAACCTGGGCCGCAGCCAGAAGGTTGGCCGGGCCATCGTTGCCCGGCTGGCTGGGCGAGCGCATTGCACCGGTCATCACCAAAGGCGCATCGAATGGCCAGAGCAGGTCAAGGAAATAGGCCGTTTCCTCAAGGCTGTCGGTGCCTTGGGTCAGTATCACGGCCCGGGCACCGCCCTCGACTTCGCAGCGAGCCCAGGCCAGTACTTCCAGCAACGCGTTGAAGCTGAGCGATGCACTGGGGACCAGGCTCAATGACGTTACAGTCAACTGCGCCATTTCGCGCAACTGCGGTACCTGAAGCAGTTGCTGCTCACAGTCCAGGGTGGGCGTTACGCCACACCCACCCGCTGTAGCCTGCATGCTGACCGTCCCGCCCAAACTGGCGATCGACAGCTTGGGCAGGTCCGAATGCTCAATCATCCTTCTCCCCCCACCAGTAACCCGATCAGCGGTACGATTCCCAACGTGCTGATCGCCATCGACACCACGTTGCCGATGTAGCCATGCACATAACCCGGCAACCGCTGCGTGATCGCCACTGCCAGCGGCGGAGCCACCAGGGCCCCCAGCACTGCACTGGCCACAATGACTTGCCAACTACCGCCATGCGTCAGCACGGCGGCCGGCACGATCGAGACAATCGGAATATAAGTCGGATACCACCCCCGGGCTTGCCACTGGCCGCGCCAGAATACGACCCCGACCAAGGATGCCAAGACCTGTCCGGCCAGTATGTGCAACGCCAACATTGAACCGTATGCAGGTGCTGCCGGGGCCAACAGGTAAGCCAGTAACAAACCCAGTAGGAGACCCAGACTGGCCAGCTCATTGCCAAAGAAGGGGGCTTCACTGAAATCGGCCAGTACACGCCGCAAAGTCCAGATCACACCGTAGGATGGCTGGCTGGCCACAGGCTTCACAACGTCGGGTTCGTGGCTTTGACGGACCCATGACGGGTAGCGCTTGCACAGCAGGAAAGCGGCGGCACTTGCCACGGCCATTCCACCCACGTTGCCGATAACCACAGGCAACTGCAGGGGGTAGCACAGGTAGTTGACCAGCAGCAGACTCGCCGGGGTTACCAGTAATGCCCCCAGCAATGCGCCTGCTATCGCCACACGCCAGCCCGCCCCATACAACAGCACCATGGCTGCCGGCAACGACACGAAGGCCACGAACGTTGGTTGCCAGGTACCACTGGCCAAGGTCCATCCCCACAAGGCATGGCTAAGTAAAAGGCCCATCAGCGAGCTGGTGAACACCCATGGCCACAGTCCGCTTCCATAGCAGATGGCAAAACCCTGCCAGCGGTACCCCCGAAGATGGGCCCAATGTGCCAGGCTGGCGCCTAGCAGCAAGCCCAGCGCAGGCAGCTCATGCTTGTAGAATGCGACCTCGCTGATATCGCCCACTATCCAGCGCAAACGACTCAGCGGTTGGTCCAGTGTCGCCGCCAGTTGCCCGTAGTCTGGCCACGGGCCTAACGCAAGACTGGCTGCCAGCAGCATTGCCAGGCAGGTGAAGATCAGCACGGGGGCGTGCTGCCGATTGGGCAGCAGTAATGGCTTCATGTGCGGATCCTCAGCGTGGCATAGGCGCATGCAGGCGGTAGCCAAGCGCAGCATCGTAGAGGTCGGTACGGCGATCACGCTGCAGGTCGTTGAGGCTGCTCCAGATCGGCGCTGAACGCGCGCTGCTGAGGTCGACATCGGCGTAGACAATGCTTTCCTCCTCCGCACTGGCCACAGCACCAATGGGCCAACCGTTGGTTCCGGCAATCAACGAACAACCGAGAAAGCGCCCTCCTCGCTCACTGCCGATACGGTTTGCGGCGGCGATGTAGACATTGTTCACATGCGCGGCTGTCATGGTCAGATACGACGCCATGCAACGCCCTGTTTCATCGAACAGTGGAGGCGGTGTCCACACCCAATTGTTCAAGCTGCATATGATGTCTGCCCCTTGCGCTGCCATGAGCCGTGGCACTTCAGGGAACCAGATGTCCCAGCAGATCAGCAGGCCGATACGGCCGATTGGCGTCTCGAATACAGGGAAGCCGAGGTCGCCAGGGGTGAACCAGAGCTTTTCCTGGTTCCACAGGTGGGCCTTGCGATAGTGGCCAAGCAGGCCGTCGGGGCCAAACAATACGGCGCTGTCGTAGAGCTTAAAGCCCTCCCGCTCGGCGAATCCTGCTGCCAGGTACACCTGATATTCCCTGGCGAAATCAGCCCAGGCTTTCAGGCTGCGGCCCGCCTGCAACGTTTCGGCATGGGCATAGGCCTCGGCACGGGAGTGAAAGGTGTACCCGGTGTTGGCCAGCTCGGGCAGCACGATCAGATTGGCACCTTCACGCACCGCACGCCGGGCCAGTGCCAGGCCTCTGCTCAGGTTGCCATCGCAGTACTCTAGCCCGACTTGTGGGTCGTACTGGATGACAGCGATACGGACAGGGCTGACGGGGGGGCAATGTTCGGACATGGCGACTTCCTTTTTGTGGTTGTTTTGGAAGGTCGCCAGTAGAGCGGGGTTGGGGTTGGGAGAGACAGTCGGGCGATTCTCAAGCAGTTGAAGGATCTTGGAGAGGAGTGAGTGGGAAACGCCCTAGGATAAAGAGCGGGAAGGAGTGATTGCCCACAGCCAGCTGACGCAGGATCATAAGCTCCCTGCGCCTGCTGGCCCTATGAAGGGCTTGTGGATCTGTTTACACCGCCAGCGCGCGCTCACGCAGCTCGCTGTTGAGGATGCGGTCGTTTTCGCTGTAGTCGACCGGGCAGTCGATCACGTGCACGCCTGGGGTCTTGATGCAGTGCTCCAGCAGCGGCAGCAGGCCGTCGGCGCTTTCCACACGGTGGCCATTAGCGCCGTAGGCTTCGGCATACTTGACGAAGTCCGGGTTGCCGTAGTCCAGGCCGAAATCGGTGAAGCCCATGTTGGCCTGCTTCCAGCGGATCATGCCGTAGCCGTCGTCACGCAGGATCACCACGGTGATGTGCATGCCCAGACGCACGGCGGTTTCCAGCTCCTGGCTGTTCATCATGAAGCCGCCGTCACCGCACACCGAAATCACCGGGCGATCCGGGTAGACCAGGTGTGCAGCCATGGCCGATGGCAAGCCAGCGCCCATGGTCGCCAGGGCGTTGTCCAGCAGCACGGTGTTCGGCTTGTGCGCCTTGTAGTTACGGGCGAACCAGATCTTGTAGATGCCGTTGTCCAGGGCCACGATGCCTTCGGACGGCAGCACGCGACGAATGTCGGCCACCAGGCGCTGTGGGTAGACCGGGAAGCGGTCATCGTCGGCGCCTTCGGCGATCTGGGCTTCGTTGGCTTCACGAATCGCCATGAGGCGGGTGAAGTCCCAGTGCGAAGTGTCGCCCAGGCCTTCAGCGATCTGCCACACGGCGTTGGCGATGTCACCGATCACTTCAACCTGCGGGAAGTACACGGCATCGACTTCGGCGGAACGGAAGTTGATATGGATGACTTCGGTGCCGCCACGCACCATGAAGAACGGCGGCTTCTCGATCACATCGTGGCCGATGTTGACGATCAGGTCCGCCGCTTCGATCGCACGGTGCACGAAATCGCCGGACGACAGCGCAGCGTTACCCAGGAAGCGTGGGTGGCGCTCATCGACCACACCTTTACCCAGCTGGGTAGTGATGAACGGGATGCCGGTCTTGTCGATCAGTTGCTTGAGGACCTTGGCGGTCATCTTGCGGTTGGCACCGGCGCCGATAACCAAAATCGGACTGCGGGCTTTGTGTAGCTTTTCAATCGCTGCTTCGATGGCCACGTGCTCGGCCAATGGGCGGCGGTGCAGGCTGCGCGGGATCGGCAGCGCGTCGGTCTGCTCGGCGGCGATGTCTTCCGGCAGTTCCAGGTGCACGGCACCCGGCTTTTCTTCTTCAGCCAGGCGGAAGGCTTCACGCATGCGCGAGGGGATGTTGTCGGCCGAAGCGAACTGGTGGGTGTACTTGGTGATGGGGTCCATCATGCCGCACACGTCGATGATCTGGAAGCGGCCCTGCTTGGACTTCTTGATCGGCTTCTGGCCGGTGATCATCATCATCGGCATGCCGCCCAGGTAGGCATAGGCGCTGGCCGTTACCAGGTTGGTGGCACCCGGGCCGAGGGTCGACAGGCTGACGTCGGTCTTGCCGGTCAGGCGGCCGTAGGTAGCCGCCATGAAGCCTGCAGACTGCTCGTGACGGGTCAGTACCAGTTTGATCTTCGACTTGCGCAGGGATTCGAGCAGGTCGAGGTTTTCCTCGCCAGGGATGCCGAATACATACTCGACACCTTCGTTTTCCAGGCATTGCACAACGACATCGGCGGCCTTGGCCATCTTGCTTGCTACCTCAAGTGATGGGACGGTGGAAGTCCAGAAATGCGCAGCACGGTGCGCTGGCATCGCCAGGTCGAGGGGCAGGGATGCCCCGGACCTAAGCCTTGACGAAGGGTAGCCGAGGGAAAGTCACGTTGTGAGGGCGGTAATATTGTCGCAGCCCGGGACAACGGCGTGAGAAAGACAAAACCCCTACCTGCATGCGCAGATAGGGGTTTTGCGAAATGAATCTTGACGATGACCTACTCTCACATGGGGAAACCCCACACTACCATCGGCGATGCATCGTTTCACTACTGAGTTCGGGATGGGATCAGGTGGTTCCAATGCTCTATGGTCGTCAAGAAATTCTGTAGCCAGAATGTCCAGATGGACAGCCCAGCGAATTCGGATATGTGATGT
>NZ_JBICMS010000086.1:0-11879 GCF_043106615.1 Pseudomonas sp. CJQ_9
GGGTTGAAGCACGGCAAAAGCCCCCCAGAACTGCCCGGCAAAAAACCTGTCGAATATGTAATGCGCTACCCTGCTAACACCTGCTGTAAGCCTTTGCTTACTCGTGCTGTAAGCCATTCTAGCGAGCGACAGTAAATCAAAGTCGTTTTCAGAGACTGGTTTTTCATAACGCATTGAAAAACAAGGCTTATCTGCAGGTGAGTAAATGTTTCCCCGGCAATATCCGGCAAACTCCGGCGCTTGCCCGCGCCGCTGAACCCGCTAGTATTCGAACTGTGCACAGGGACATGCACAGG
Organism: Pseudomonas sp. CJQ_9; assembly: GCF_043106615.1. Classification (NCBI taxonomy): domain Bacteria; kingdom Pseudomonadati; phylum Pseudomonadota; class Gammaproteobacteria; order Pseudomonadales; family Pseudomonadaceae; genus Pseudomonas; species Pseudomonas sp. CJQ_9. The sequence goes on from NZ_JBICMS010000086.1 coordinate 297, forward strand.
CTTTCAGGATGAAGGCCAAGGACATCGCAAGACGCGATTTCATCAGGATGATGTTTGGGACAAGCAGGGACTACGGAAAAAAATGTGGGCGGGTCAAACCGCCCCTTTTTTTGTCCGCAGTTTTTGCCCGGCACCAAAACAGAAAAGGCCCCGTAGGGCCTTTTTGCATTTCAGCGCTATCAGCGCTCCAGGTCGGCAATCTTGCCAGTCTTGCCATCCCACTCTTCGGCGTCTGGCAGGGCCTCCTTACGCTCGGTAATGTTCGGCCAGATTTCCGCCAACTCGGCGTTCAGCTCGATGAAGTTCTCCATGCCCGCAGGCACTTCGTCTTCCGAGAAAATCGCTTGCGCTGGGCACTCCGGCTCGCACAGGGCGCAGTCGATGCACTCGTCCGGGTGGATAACCAGGAAGTTCGGGCCTTCGTAGAAGCAGTCCACCGGACAGACTTCCACGCAGTCGGTGTATTTGCATTTGATGCAGTTGTCGGTGACAACGAAGGTCATTTTTAGTTCTCTCCTCAGGCGACGGCGGCGGCCCTTCCTCTCGGGGCCGCGCGGTTTACGGGCATATGGCTGCAGGCCAGGCTAGTAACCTGCAGCACCAGCAAACCGCGGCGGATTCTACCAGCTTGTAATGGGCGCCGTTATAACAGGTTCTTTAGTTGATATAGCATTTCGATAGCTTGACGCGGGGTCATGTCGTCCAACTGCAGTTTGCCCAGCTTTTCGATGGCCGGGTGTGGCAGGCTGGCGAACAGGTCGCTCTGGTGCGGCACCTGCGGCGCGTCCTTGGCCTTTTGGGCCACGGGCTGCTCATGGGGCAGGCTGGTGGTTTCCAGCCGGCCAAGGTGTTCGCGGGCACGTTGGATCACCACGGCCGGCACGCCCGCCAGTTGTGCTACCGCCAGGCCGTAGCTCTGGCTGGCAGGCCCAGGCAGGACGTGGTGCAGGAACACGATGCGTTCGTTGTGCTCGGTGGCGTTCAGGTGCACGTTGGCCACCAGTGGCTCGCTTTCCGGCAGCACGGTGAGCTCGAAATAGTGGGTGGCGAACAGCGTGTAGGCGCGCAGCTGGGCCAGCCGCTCGGCGGCGGCCCAGGCCAGCGACAGGCCGTCGAAGGTGCTGGTGCCCCGGCCCACTTCGTCCATCAGCACCAGGCTGCGGTCAGTGGCATTGTGCAGGATGTTGGCGGTTTCGCTCATCTCGACCATGAAAGTCGAGCGCCCGCCGGCCAGGTCGTCACTGGAGCCGATACGGGTGAAGATGCGGTCGACCAGCGACAGCTCGCAGCTGGCGGCCGGCACGAAACTACCGATGTGGGCCAGCAGCACGATCAAGGCGGTCTGGCGCATGTAGGTGGACTTACCGCCCATGTTCGGGCCGGTGATGATCAGCATGCGCGTGTTGTTGTCCAGGCCCAGGTCGTTAGCTACGAACGGCGTGGTCAGGACCTGCTCGACGACTGGGTGACGGCCTTGTTCGATCCGCAGGCAAGGCTCGTCGACAAAGCGTGGGCAGTTCAGGTCGAGGTTCAGCGCGCGCTCGGCCAGGTTGCTGAGTACGTCCAGTTCGGCCAGGGCGGCAGCGCTGTCCTGCAGCGGCGCCAGGTGGCTGATCAGGGTTTCCAGCAGGGCGTCGTAGAGCATCTTCTCGCGGGCCAGGGCGCGGCTCTTGGCCGACAATGCCTTGTCCTCGAAGGCCTTCAGTTCCGGCGTGATGAAGCGTTCGGCACCTTTGAGGGTCTGGCGACGAATGTAGTCGCCGGGGGCCTGTTCGGCCTGCTTGGTCGGCAGCTCGATGAAGTAGCCGTGTACCCGGTTGTAGCCGACCTTCAGGTTGGCCAGGCCGGTGCGCGCCTTTTCGCGGGCTTCGAGGTCGATCAGGAACTGCCCGGCGTTTTCGCTGATGGCCAGCAGGTCGTCCAGTTCGTTGTCATAACCGGCCTTGAGCACGCCGCCATCGCGGATGACCGCCGGAGGGTTGTCGATGATCGCCCGTTCCAGCAGGCTGGCCAGCTCGGGGTAGGTACCGGTGATCGCAGCCAGGCGTGCCAGGTGCGGCGCTTCGAGCTCGGTCATGGCGTTCTGCAGCTCGGGCAGCGCGCCCAGGGCGTCGCGCAGCCGGGCCAGGTCGCGCGGGCGGGCGTTACGCAGGCCGATACGCGCCAGGATGCGCTCGATGTCGCCAATTTCTTTCAGCTGTGGCTGCAGCTTTTCGAAACGGTAGCCGTCGAGGAGGCAGCGAATCGAGTCCTGGCGTGCCTGGAGCACCTTGAGGTCGCGCAGCGGGCGGTTCAGCCAGCGGCTCAGCAGGCGGCTGGCCATGGCCGTCTGGCAACGGTCGACCACCGATTGCAGGGTATTGTCGCGCCCGCCGGCCAGGTTGATGTCCAGTTCCAGGTTGCGCCGGCTGGCGCCGTCGAGGATGACCGTATCGTCCAGGCGCTCATGGCGCAGGCTGCGCAGGTGCGGCAGCGCCGTGCGCTGGGTTTCCTTGGCGTAGGTCAGCAGGCAGCCAGCGGCACCGATGGCCAGGGTCAGCTTGTCGCAGCCGAAGCCTTTCAGGTCCTTGGTTGCGAACTGCTGGCACAAGGCTTTGCGCGCTGAGTCGCGGTCGAAGTCCCACGGTGCACGGCGCCGCGCGCCCGGGCGCTTCTCGGCGGGCAGGTCGCGTGGCCAGTCGTCGGGGATCAGCAGCTCGACCGGGTTCAGGCGCTCGAGTTCGGCCAGCAGGTTTTCCCAGCCCTTGATCTCCTGCACGCTGAAGTTACCGCTGGTGATGTCCAATACGGCCAGGCCGAACAAGCGCTCGTCACCGAGCAGCGCGGCAATCAGGTTGTCGCGGCGTTCGTCGAGCAGGGCTTCATCGCTGACCGTGCCGGGGGTGATGATGCGCACCACCTGGCGCTCGACCGGGCCCTTGCTGGTCGCCGGGTCGCCGATCTGCTCGCAGATCACCACCGATTCGCCCAGTTTGACCAGCTTGGCCAGGTAACCTTCCAGCGAATGGAACGGAATCCCGCACATGGGGATGGACTGGCCGGCCGACTGACCGCGCGCGGTCAGCGTGATGTCCAGCAGTTTGGCGGCTTTCTTCGCATCTTCGTAGAAGATCTCGTAGAAGTCGCCCATGCGGTAGAACATCAACTGGTCCGGGTGCTGATTCTTCAGCTTCCAGTACTGTTGCATCATCGGGGTGTGTGCGGAGAGATCAGACATTCAGGGCCTTACAGCGGGTGATCTGGTTGGCGGTAAACCGGCAATGGTACAGGCTTTTTTCGCGAGATGCAGGCACGTACGGAACAGTGGCCGGCAGCCGCCGCAGGCCGCTGCGGTGCTGCAGGTTTCCTGAGCCAGGATGCCGGCAGGGTGGTAGGGTAAAGGGCCGCCCTGGAGGAGCCCGACATGGACCCGATCACCCCGCTTGCCGCCCGTTTGGGTGAACATCTGCGCCGTTTGGATGCCCAAGTGACCACTGCCGAGTCCTGCACGGGCGGCGGCATTGCACAAGCCATCACACGCATTCCCGGTAGCTCCGCCTGGTTCGAGGCCGGTTACGTGACGTACTCCAATGCCCAGAAAACCCGTCAGCTGGGGGTGCCCGAAGCGTTGTTCGGGCAGGTGGGGGCGGTCAGCCAGGAGGTGGTCGAGGCCATGGTCCGCGGCGCCCAGGCGGCCAGCGGCGCGCGCTTTGCCGTGGCGGTAAGCGGAGTGGCGGGGCCCGATGGCGGCTCGCCGGCCAAACCCGTGGGTACCGTATGGCTGGCCTGGGGCGACGGCAGTCGGGTGAGCAGCCAGCGGCGGCAATTCGACGGCGACCGCGAGGCGGTGCGGCGACAGACGGTGAGCGCCGCGTTAGACGGCTTGTTACAGCTTACTGCCGAGGAAATCGAAGACAGGGGTTTGCGCCAGCGCTAGCCTGTGGAATAATACTGGCTACTTATACAGGTATTGCGGCCATCAGGGCCCGTCGAACACGTGAGGATTTCAATGGACGACAACAAGAAGCGCGCCTTGGCTGCGGCCCTGGGTCAAATCGAACGTCAATTCGGTAAAGGCGCGGTAATGCGCATGGGCGACCACGAGCGCCAGGCTATCCCGGCCATCTCTACCGGCTCTCTGGGTCTGGACATTGCCTTGGGCATTGGTGGTCTGCCCAAGGGCCGTATCGTCGAAATCTACGGTCCGGAATCGTCGGGTAAGACCACGCTGACCCTGTCGGTCATCGCCGAAGCCCAGAAGAATGGCGCCACCTGCGCCTTCGTCGACGCTGAGCACGCACTCGACCCTGAATATGCCGGCAAGCTGGGCGTCAATGTCGACGACCTGCTGGTCTCGCAGCCAGACACGGGTGAGCAGGCCCTGGAAATCACCGACATGCTGGTGCGTTCCAACGCAGTTGACGTGATCATCGTCGACTCGGTGGCCGCACTGGTACCCAAGGCCGAGATCGAAGGCGAAATGGGCGACATGCACGTGGGCCTGCAGGCTCGCCTGATGTCCCAGGCGCTGCGCAAGATTACCGGTAACATCAAGAACGCCAACTGCCTGGTCATCTTCATCAACCAGATCCGCATGAAGATCGGCGTCATGTTCGGTAGCCCGGAAACCACCACCGGTGGTAACGCCCTGAAGTTCTACGCCTCTGTGCGTCTGGACATCCGCCGCACCGGCGCTGTCAAGGAAGGCGACGAGGTGGTCGGCAGCGAAACCCGCGTCAAGATCGTCAAGAACAAGGTCTCGCCTCCGTTCCGTCAGGCCGAGTTCCAGATTCTCTACGGCAAGGGTATCTACCGTAACGGTGAGATCATCGATCTGGGCGTTGCCCAAGGCCTGGTCGAGAAGTCCGGTGCCTGGTATGCCTACCAGGGCAACAAGATCGGCCAAGGTAAAGCCAACGCGGCCAAGTACCTGGCAGAAAACCCGGCTATCGGTACCGAGATCGAGAGACAGATCCGTGAGAAGCTGCTGAACGCTGGCGCTGTAGCCGCGGCCGGTAAAGCTGCCGCTGTCGAGGCGGGTGCCGACGACATGGCCGACGCTGAAGCCGGTTATTGATCGCGTGGTTTATAGCTGAACATGTCCGCCGTACTCGACACCCCCGTCGCCATTCGGCGGACAGCCATGGACCTGCTTGCGCGACGTGAGCATGGTCGCGTCGAGCTGACGCGCAAGTTGCGTCAGCGCGGTGCCTCCGATGAGCTGATCGAGCCAGAGCTCGACCGGCTCACCGAAGAGGGGCTGCTGAGTGAAGCCCGTTACCTCGAGAGCTTCATTCGTTACCGTTCCGGTTCTGGCTATGGCCCAGCACGTATTCGTGAAGAGCTTGGGCAGCGTGGTTTGCTGCGCGCCGACATTGAGCAGGCGCTGCGTGAAAGCGGCGTGGATTGGGCAGAACGTATGCGGGATGTATGGCAGCGCAAGTTCGCCGGGCAACGCCCGCAGGACCCCCGCAGCCGCGCCCAGCAAACCCGCTTTCTCGCCTATCGAGGCTTCACCATGGACATGATCGGCCGCTTGCTCAGCGGGCGAGACCTCGACGATTACTAGCCGCCGCAGACCTCGCAACAATCCCCGTAGCAGCGGTCTCAGCCGCGAACATCGTCAACGCCGGTACTCTCCAGCGCGCTGCCCCACAGTGCCTGATCAACTGGCCTTCAACGCCTCCCTGGCCCGCTGCGTGGTATGCATGGGCTGTGGCTTGGCCCAGTTCTCCGGCAGGTTGATAAAGTCCACCAGTTCACGCAGGCGCCCTTGGTTTCGGCCATTGAAGGCGAACGACAAGCGGGTCAGGTGGCTGTAGTCCCCCAACTCATGTTCGGCGCTGCTGTCTGCTTGCTGGTGGTACTTGCCGCTCAGGCGCAGGTCAGCAAAACCTTCCTCGATGTCAGACAGCGCCGCCTCGCTCAAGGCGTGATGCATGCGGATCACGAACTGGCTGTTCAACCAGCGGCTGGAGTGATAGTTGCGGTAGAACTGGTTGATTTCCTCCACCGCCTCCTCGGCGCTGTGCACCAGGCGCACCAGCTTCAGGTCGCTCGGCAGAATGTAATGGTTGTCCTCCAACTGCCGGCTGATGAAGCCCAGGCAGTCGTGCCAGAAGCTGCCGCCCGGTGAGTCCAGCAAAACCACGGGGACCAGGGGGCTTTTGCCGGTCTGGATAAGGGTCAGCACTTCCAGCGCCTCATCGAGGGTGCCGAAGCCGCCCGGGCACAGCACCAGGGCATCGGCCTCCTTGACGAAGAACAGTTTGCGGATGAAGAAGAAGTGGAAAGGCAGCAGCTTGTCGGTGCCGTCCACCGTAGGGTTGGCATGTTGTTCGAAAGGCAGGGTGATGTTGAAGCCCAGGCTGTGGGCGCTGCCGGCACCTTCGTGGGCTGCGGCCATGATGCCGCCCCCCGCCCCGGTGATGACCATCAGGTCCGAGCGAGCCAGGGTAGCGCCCAGTTCACGGGCCAGTGCATACATCGGGTGTTCCAGCGGCGTACGCGCCGAGCCGAACACGGTCACCTTGCGGCGGCCCTTGTAGCGCTGCAGGGTGCGGAACGAGTGGTCCAGTTCGCGCAAGGCCTGCAGGGTGATCTTGGCGCTCCAGCGGTCACTGTCATCGTGGGCCATGCGCAGGATGGTCAGCATCATGTCGCGGTACAGCGGCAGGTTCGGGCTGTTGGGTGCAACCAGTTGCAATTGGGCGTCGATGTGGCTCAAGTCGATATGGTTGTCCTGGAAATGGCTGAACAGCGATTCGTTCGATTGGTAAGGCATGCAACGTCTCCTTCTGCACCAATACCTCTAGACCTCAATCTAGACCCTGGCGGCCGATCGTGCCGGTGGGATTGCCAGCGCCACCCGTCGGCACGTGGCCAATGGCGGCAGGGGTCTGGTTAACTGGTAAAGCGAAACGTATCGATGCGGGAGGTGGCGGTATGCATCGCTTGGTCATCGAAGTGGACCTGCAGCTCTACCAGCAACTGGAACGTGCCGCCCAGGTTCATCACCTGAGCTTGGAGGCCGAGTGCCAGCGCCGGCTCGCGGGCCTGGAATGCCAGTCGCGCTACGTGCAGGCGCTATTGGCCGAGATGCGCGCCGAAGCTGCCGAGGGGCACTGGCGCGCACGGGAGCAAAGGCAGGTTTAGCCTGGGCGCGGTGCTTACTTCTTCTTGTTGCCGGCAACGCAGCTGGCATTGTCGAAAGCCTGGTCCATGATCGGCTGGTTGGTTTTGTAGACGGTGAACCGGTAAACCATCACCGCGCCCTTGGACATCAGGTTGCGGAAGCCATTGTTGCGGCACACGCTGTCGCCCAATTGGCTGCGCACCTGCGCAGGGTTGGCCTGCATGCGCTCGGCGTGGCTCTGACGCACGCTGAGGTGATTGACCAGTGCCTTGCCTTCCACGGTGTAACCCTGGTCGAGGATGTCTTCATTGATGGCACGTGGGGTGCCGACGCTGCTCTCTTTGGCGACCTTTTCCAGCATCTTGTTCAGGTCGTAGTCCTGTTTGGAAGCCGCCTGGGCTGCCAGGGGCAGGGCGAGCAACATGCTCAGGGCGGGGGCAATAAGGCGCAGCATGAGTATCTCCTGGTTCGATGACTGGCGCTTTGACATGCGCGTGTCGACGGCGTTCCGTGAACCCCTTGGCCGGCGGCAGCCCGGGGCACGGGAAAAGCCTGATTATAAGGATTCTGGTAAACTGGCGCCCTTGTTTTCCCAGAGCCATCCTTGTGCCCATTTCCCATCTTTCCATAGGCCTGCCGGCATGAGCCATGCGGTAGCGCGCCTGCGTGCCGAGCGCCTGGCCCGCAGCAACAAGCCTTTCATTGCCCGAGGGTCGCGGGCCGAGCGTTGCCCGGATTGCCGGGTCATTGCCAGCCATTGCCTGTGCGCCTGGAAGCCCCGCGTGCAGGCCGACGCCGGCATGTGCCTGCTGATGCATGACACCGAGCCACTAAAACCCACCAATACCGGCTGGCTGATTGCCGACCTGATCGAAGATACCTCGGCGTTCGGCTGGCTGCGCACCTCGGTTGACGAGCGCCTGCTGGCCCTGCTCGACGACCCGCACTGGCAGCCCTACATCGTTTTCCCGGGTGAGTTCGTCGCCCCGCAGCGGGTGGTCAGCGAGGTGGTGCGTGAGCCGGGCAAGCGCCCGCTGTTCATTCTGCTGGATGCCACCTGGACCGAGGCGCGCAAGATGTTTCGCAAAAGCCCCTACCTGGACCGGTTCCCGGTGCTGAGCCTGCAGGCGGAACAGATGTCACGCTACCGCCTGCGCCGCTCCAAGCGCGATGATCACTTCTGCACCGCAGAAGTTGCAGCCATGTGCCTGGAGCTGGCCGGCGATAGCCTGGCGTCGCAGGCACTGGATGCCTACCTGGATGTATTCAGCCTGCATTACCTCAGTGGCAAGCGGCGACTGCCGCTGGACGAGCAGGACGAGACCCATCAGCGTTTGCATACCTTCCTATAGTCCAAGGGGCACTCACCCGGCTTTGGTTCATAATGACGGGGCTGGCGGCCAGGGTGGGCGAGGCGGCAAGGCGGTTGGCTTGACCACCCTTGACCGTGCTCGGCATGCTTGGCGCCGATTCCCCGTCGGGCACTTGCCTACCCCCAGTGCCCGGGACAGAACAGGATCCTTAGATCGATGGCCACTTACGAAATCCTGATTGCCGATGACCACCCGCTGTTTCGCGGCGCCCTGCGCCAGGCCGTTACCCTCGGCCTTGGCCCGGACGTTCGCCTGGTCGAGGTCGCGAGCATTGCCGAGTTGGAGGTGCGGTTGAGCGAAAAAGCCGACTGGGACCTCGTGCTCCTCGACCTGAACATGCCGGGCGCCTACGGTTTTTCCGGGCTGGTGCTGCTGCGCGGGCAATACCCGCAAATTCCCGTGGTGATGGTTTCGGCGCAGGAGGAGGCCGCCGTGGTGGTCAAGTCCCGCGAGTTTGGCGCCAGCGGCTTCATTCCCAAGTCCAGCCCGCTGGAAGTGATCCAGGATGCGGTGCGCAAAGTGCTCGACGGCGAAGTCTGGTGGCCGCCGCAGGCGTTCGAGAAGGTCGATGTGTCGGCCGAGGCCAAGGCTGCCAGCGAAGGCCTGGCGAGCCTCACGCCGCAGCAGTTCCGGGTACTGACCATGGTCTGCGAAGGCTTGCTGAACAAGCAGATTGCCTATGAGCTGAATGTCTCGGAAGCCACTATCAAAGCCCACGTCACGGCGATTTTCCGTAAACTGGGGGTGCGCACCCGCACCCAGGCCGCGCTGCTGTTGCAACAACTTGAATCAGTTGCCAGCCACTGACGGCGTGCGGCTTCACGCTTTTTTGACCTGAGCCGGTCTAGCCTGCCGGCCTTCTGTTGTGAAATGACTCACATGACATCGCCATTCAAGGGCCAGACCGGCCTCAAACGTATCTTCAACGCCGCTGGCTATTCGCTGGACGGCCTGCGCGCGGCCTTCAAGGGCGAGGCAGCATTCCGCCAACTGGTGCTGCTCAACGTGCTGCTGATCCCGGTGGCGTTCTGGCTGCCGGTCAGCCGTGCAGAGCGGGCGATCATGATCGCCGTGTGCCTGCTGGGGTTGATTGTCGAGCTGTTCAATTCTGCGATCGAGGCCGCTATCGATCGCATTTCGCTGGAGCGCCACCCGCTGTCGAAAAACGCCAAGGACATGGGCAGCGCCGCACAGCTGGTGGCGCTGAGCATGGTGGCGCTGGTGTGGGGGGTGATCCTGCTTTAAGCGATCGGCGGCAACACGATTTCGTCGCTGCGGGTGAAGCCCGCGGTGAAGTTGCGGCAGAGCTCCAGAAATTCGCGCATGGCCGAGGTCTGGTACTTCTGCTTGTGCCAGATGAAGTAGAACTGGCGCATCAGGTCCAGCTCCGGGGTTTCCACCGGTACCAGGCTGCCACGGCGAAAGGCGTCCCGCAGCGCCAGGCGTGAAATGCAGCCGATACCCAACCCCGATTCCACTGCACGCTTGATCGCCTCGGTGTGCTCCAGTTCCAGGCGGATGTTGAGGTTGGCGCGGTGATGGCGCATGGCCTGGTCGAAGGTCAGGCGTGTCCCCGAGCCTTGTTCGCGCAGGATCCACGCTTCCTGCGACAGGCTGTCGATATCGGCACGGCCCAGCTTGGCCAGCGGGTGCTGGGGCGCGCAGAAAACCACCAGTTCATCCTCCACCCAAGGCTGGACCTCCAGGTCGGGGTGGTTGCAGTCACCTTCGATCAGACCTAGATCAATTTCGTAATGAGCGACCTGCTGCACGATATGCACGGTGTTCTGGACATGCAGCTTCACCTGGCTCTCAGGGTGGGTCTGCATGTAGCTGCCGATCAACAGGGTGGCCAGGTAGTTGCCAATGGTGAGCGTGGCGCCGACCGCCAGTGAGCCGAAACCGGACTTGCCATTGAGCAGGTCTTCGATTTCCTTGGCCTGGTCGAGCAGCGCGACCGCCTGCGGCAACAACTGGTGGCCGAGGGCGTTGAGGGCCAGGCGTTTGCCGGCGCGGTCGAACAGTTGGCAACTCGATTGCCGCTCCAGTTCGGTGATGGAGGTGCTGGCGGCCGATTGCGACAAGGCCAGCAGGCTAGCGGCTCGAGAGACGCTCTGGTGCTGGGCTACCGCGACGAAGACTTGCAGTTGACGAAGTGTAAATCGCATATCGATATAACCGATAACACATATCTTGATAATCCAGTTAACAGATATTGTCGCTGCCCCTAAACTATCGCGCAACTGTGCGTGCTGCACGCGCTGCGTTTTTCTTCAGGAGCCCCATCGATGAGCAACATGAACCACGAACGTGTCCTCAGTGTGCACCACTGGAACGACACCCTGTTCAGCTTCAAGTGCACCCGCGACCCGGGCCTGCGCTTCGAGAACGGTCAGTTCGTGATGATCGGCCTGCAGCAGGAAAGCGGCCGCCCGCTCATGCGTGCCTACTCCATCGCCTCGCCGAACTGGGAAGAGCACCTGGAGTTCTTCAGCATCAAGGTGCCGGACGGCCCGCTGACTTCGCAGTTGCAGCACCTGAAGGAAGGCGACGAGATCATCATCAGCAAGAAGCCTACCGGCACGCTGGTACTGGACGACCTGAACCCAGGCAAGCACCTGTACCTGCTGAGCACCGGCACTGGCCTGGCGCCGTTCATGAGCGTCATCCAGGACCCGGAAACCTACGAGCGCTTCGAAAAAGTGATCTTGGTGCACGGCGTGCGTTACGTGAACGAAGTGGCCTACCGCGAATTCATCACCGAGCACCTGCCACAGAACGAGTTCTTCGGTGAGGCGGTGCGCGACAAGCTGATCTACTACCCGACCGTGACTCGCGAGCCGTTCGAGAACCAGGGCCGCCTGACCGACCTGATGCGCAGCGGCAAGCTGTTCAGCGACATCGGCCTGCCGCCGATCAACCCGCAGGACGACCGTGCGATGATCTGCGGTAGCCCGAGCATGCTCGACGAGACCAGCGAAGTGCTGGACAGCTTCGGCCTGAAGATCTCCCCGCGCATGCGCGAGCCGGGCGACTACTTGATCGAGCGTGCCTTCGTCGAGAAATAAGGCGCAGGCAGTACGAAGAAGGCGACCC
>NZ_JBICMS010000087.1:0-952 GCF_043106615.1 Pseudomonas sp. CJQ_9
GGTAAGACTCAGGGCAGTGTCGATTTCCAGACCCCGGCCAACGACGTCTACAACAATGGCTCGACTGTCAGCGTCACCATCGAGAACGCCACCGGCGGTAACTTCGAGCAACTGACGCCGAACCCGACTCCGGCTCAAACCACGATCAATGATTCGGTGGACACCACCACCGCAACGCTGACCGCGAGCCCGTCGGTGACCGAGGGCGGCGTGATCACCTATACCGTGACGTTGAGCAACCCTGCTCAGACCCCGGTAACCGTGACCCTGTCCAACGGCCAGACTGTGACCGTTGAAGCGGGTAAGACTCAGGGCAGTGTCGATTTCCAGACCCCGGCCAACGACGTTTACAACAACGGCTCGACCGTCAATGTCACCATCGAAAAAGCAACCGGTGGCAATTTCGAGCAACTGACACCGGACCCAACACCTGCATCGACTGTCATCCAGGACAGCATCGACCCTGTAACTGTGAGCATCGTCAGCAATGGCAATGTGACTGAAGATCAGCAGCCTGTCTTTACTGTAAAAGTCAGTCAGGCGCTGGATCGGCCACTGACCGTTACCCTGTCCAATGGCGACAAGGTCACCATTGAAGCCGGTAAAACAGAGGTGGAGTACAAGGCGGCAGCCCAAGGTGATGATGTCTTCAAAGATCCCGGCTCTCTCACTCTTGGCGTTACTGACGCAAGCGTCCCAGGTGCCACCTTTGAGAAGCTGGAGTTCGGTAGCCCCGCGACTGTTGAAATCTCAGACACCATCAGTGAAGTTGTAGCCACGCTGACCGCGAGCCCTTCGGTAACCGAAGGCGGCGAGATTACGTACACCATCACGCTGACCAACAAAGATGGTCTGCCGATCAACAACCACGCGGACCTGTACTTCAAGCTGACCGACGGCACCAATATCGTCGTGGCGGCCAACAGCACCACCGGTTCGGCCACTGTTATCG
>NZ_JBICMS010000088.1:0-1936 GCF_043106615.1 Pseudomonas sp. CJQ_9
GGTGCCACCCTGACCTTCGCGGCAGGCGAGACCACGAAGTCCTACGCCGCTCCGGCGCAGGGCGATGACGTGTTCAAGGATGAAGGCAAGATCACTGTCAGCATCACCAAGGCCGAAGTGGTCGGTGAGCAACTGGAAAATCTGCAGATCGGCGAGCCTGCTACCGTTGCGGTCACCGATACGCAGAGCCCAGTGACTGCTCAGCTCACTGTGGATAACACCACAGTGGCCGAAGGCGGCAAGATCACCTACACCGTGACTCTGGTCAGCGCTGATCCGAGCCTGCCAGTGACCAACCATAAGGGCCTGACCTTCACCCTGACTGACGGCACCACGGTGACCGTCAAGGCAGGCGAGGCCACCGGTTCGGTTACCGTCACTGCGCCAGACAACGTCTACGTCAACGATCCGGTCACCATCACTCAGGGCCTGACCAAGGTTGAAGGCGCTGGCGCCGATCAGTTCGAACAACTGAATCTGGGCAAAGATACCGTCAGCACGGTAGTCACCGATGAGCCGGGCACCCCTGGCAACCCAGGCGGCAACAACGAAGGCGACTTGGTCAAGGTCACCATCGCTGCCGATCAGCTGTCTGTGAATGAGGCTACTGAGCCTACCTTCACCGTCACTTTGAACAAGGCGCTCGACAAGCCGTTCACCGTGACCCTGAGCACTGGTGCCACCCTGACCTTCGCAGCGGGCGAGACCACCAAGTCCTACGCCGCTCCGGCGCAGGGCGATGACGTGTTCAAGGACGAGGGCAAGATCACTGTCAGCATCACCAAGGCCGAAGTGGTCGGTGAGCAACTGGAAAATCTGCAGATCGGCGAGCCTGCTACCGTTGCGGTCACCGATACGCAGAGCCCAGTTACTGCTGAACTGTCGGTAGACAACACTACCGTCGCTGAAGGCGGCAAGATCACCTACACCGTGACCCTGGTCAGCGCTGATCCAAGCTTGCCAGTAACCAACCACAAAGGTCTGACCTTCACGCTGACTGACGGGACTACTGTGACCGTCAAGGCAGGCGAAGCCACCGGTTCGGTTACTGTCACTGCGCCAGATAACGTTTATGTAAACGATCCAGTGACCATCACCCAAGGCCTGACCAAGGTCGAAGGCGCTGGCGCTGATCAGTTCGAGCAACTGAATCTGGGCAAAGATACTGTCAGCACGGTAGTCACCGATGAGCCTGGCACTCCAGGCAATCCAGGTGGCAATAACGAAGGCGATCTGGTCAAGGTCACCATCGCTGCGGATCAGCTGTCCGTGAATGAGGCTACTGAGCCAACCTTCACCGTTACCTTGAACAAGGCGCTCGACAAGCCATTCACCGTAACCCTGAGCACTGGTGCGACCCTGACCTTCGCGGCAGGTGAAACCACCAAGTCCTACGCCGCTCCGGCGCAGGGCGAGGATGTGTTCAAGGACGAAGGCAAGATCACTGTCAGCATCACCAAGGCCGAAGTGGTCGGTGAGCAACTGGAAAACCTGCAGATCGGCCAGCCTGCGTCCGTAGCTGTGACCGATACGCAGAGTCCGGTGACTGCCCAGCTCACTGTGGATAACACCACAGTGGCCGAAGGCGGCAAGATCACTTATACCGTGACGTTGGTCAGCGCTGATCCAAGCCTACCAGTGACCAACCACAAAGGCCTGACCTTCACCCTGACTGACGGCACCACCGTGACCGTCAAGGCAGGCGAGGCCACCGGTTCGGTTACCGTCACTGCGCCAGACAACGTCTACGTCAACGATCCAGTCACCATCACCCAAGGCCTGACCAAGGTCGAAGGCGCCGGCGCTGATCAGTTCGAACAACTGAACCTGGGCAGCACCAAAGTCAGCACAGTGGTAACCGACGAACCGTCTGGCCAAGGCGACCTGGTCAAGGTCAGCATCGTTGCCAACCAGTCTTCGGTCAACGAAGCCACTG
>NZ_JBICMS010000008.1:0-1429 GCF_043106615.1 Pseudomonas sp. CJQ_9
ACCAAATCAACAGGCGTGCGGGGGTTGAAGAGGTGGGCCAGCGCCGCCTGTGCCAGCGGTAGGCGACCTCACTTGGCATGCACTGTGATCGCCACCAGCCGTACAACCACCGGCCTCACCATCAATACACAGACAAACGCCACCGGCATCGCCAACTGATAGGCCTTCAATACATTGCTCAGGTAGTCGGGGGTAACGCCAGCGTTCGCCGCAGTAATAACAAAGCTCATCAATAACGCCATGATGGAAGACATGTAGAACGCGAAAACATAGGGCGTGGCGACGGGGTGCAATTTGCGGCGGCTGCGGGTTGGGGAGAGATCGCTCATGCTAACTCCTTGAAGTTGAGTGAAGCCGCAGGCTAGCAACCCTCGCAGTGGCAGCAGTAGACCAGCAATACTGAGTTCTTTATAAAGAGATGCTTACGAATTCAAGGGCCACTACATGGACCTGCTCAACGCCATCCGTTGCTTCATCAAGGTGGTCGAAGCCGGCAGCATTGCCGCTGGCGCCCGTAACCTCGGCCTCACCCCGGCCGCGGTCAGCCAGAACCTCGCCCGCCTGGAAGGCCATCTCCAGGTGCGCCTGCTTACCCGCACAACCCGCAGCATGTCCCTGACACCCGCAGGCAACCAGTACTACCAACGTGTCAGCCATATCGAACGTGACCTTGCCGAAGCCGAGCAGGCCATCACCACCCCAGACAGTGAACCCCAGGGCCGACTCTGCATTGCTTCGACCTCGGCCTTCGGTCGCCATGTGCTGGCTCCCCTTATACCCGCATTCAGCGCCCGCTACCCACTGCTTTCGATAGAATTGGTAACGACCGATCGCCGCGTCAACCATGCCCGTGAAGATGTCGATGTGAGCCTGCGCATCACCCCGCAGTTGGAAGAGCAACTGCTGGCCCGGCACATCGCCCGTATCCCGTTCATTTGCTGCGCCTCACCCGGCTACTTGCAAAGCGCCGGCCTACCAAGTACGCCTGAGGCTCTGCGCGATCACCGGTGCCTGGTGTTCCGCTACCCGGTGGACGGCCGCCTGCTACGTTGGGGGTTCATGCGTGACGGGCTGCGCTTCGAGCCGGTGTTCGGCAACGTGCTCATCAGTGATGACATCGATGCGCTGACCCAAATGGCCGTGCATGATGGTGGCATCACCCGCCTGGCCGAATTCATCGTGCGGCCACATCTGGCTTCAGGTGCGCTGGTGCCGTTGTTTGAATACAGCGACAACGGCCAGGCATACGCCCAGACCGAGCCGATGGACATCTACCTGTGCCTGGCAGACCGCTTTGCCATGACGCCTGCTGTGCGCGTGTTCATGGCGTACCTGCGTGAACACCTGGCTGACACCTGGCAGGTCCAGACGTGAAAAAACCGCCACGAGGGTAATGGGAGTGAGTTAAGTAATTTGGGGCCGCTTTGCG
>NZ_JBICMS010000089.1:0-704 GCF_043106615.1 Pseudomonas sp. CJQ_9
GGTGCCACCCTGACCTTCGCGGCAGGTGAAACCACGAAGTCCTACGCCGCTCCGGCGCAGGGCGATGACGTGTTCAAGGACGAGGGCAAGATCACTGTCAGCATCACCAAGGCCGAAGTGGTCGGTGAGCAACTGGAAAATCTGCAGATCGGCGAGCCTGCTACCGTTGCGGTCACCGATACGCAGAGCCCAGTTACTGCTGAACTGTCGGTAGACAACACTACCGTCGCTGAAGGCGGCAAGATCACCTACACCGTGACCCTGGTCAGCGCTGATCCAAGCCTGCCAGTAACCAACCACAAGGGTCTGACCTTCACCCTGACCGATGGCACCATCGTCACGGTCAAAGCCGGTGAATCGGTCGGCACCACCACTGTCACTGCGCCAGACAACGTCTACGTCAACGATCCGGTGACCATCACTCAAGGTCTGACCAAGGTCGAAGGTGCCGGCGCTGATCAGTTCGAGCAACTGAACCTGGGCAAAGACACTGTTAGCACAGTAGTCACTGATGAGCCGGGCACTCCAGGCAATCCAGGCGGCAACAACGAAGGCGACCTGGTTAAGGTCACCATCGCTGCCGATCAGCTGTCTGTGAATGAGGCTACTGAGCCGACCTTCACCGTCACCCTGAATAAGGCGCTCGACAAGCCATTCACCGTAACCCTGAGCACCGGTGCCACCCTGACCTTCGCGGCAGGTGA
>NZ_JBICMS010000090.1:0-180659 GCF_043106615.1 Pseudomonas sp. CJQ_9
GTCAGGCCCCGGCGAGTGCCGGCTGGCCTTCATTCTCCGGATGCAACGGCAGCAGCGGCGAATGCGGGTCGTTCTTGATGGAGGCACGCCACACATCGATCCACGCCGCATTGTGCTCGGCCCAGACCCGCTCGTGCAGGCGGCTCAAGGCGACCGGGTCGCTGAGCAACGCCAGGCGGGTATTGAGGTCCAGCCCTTTCGGCCCGACCTCGATGGCCTTGGCCACGCGCTCGGCACGCAGCGCCTCGATCGGCGCCGCCTGCCCGTGGCGGGCCGTGGCCATGGCGCAGGCCAGGGCGTTCTGCCGCGGGTCGACCACTGCGTGCACGAAACCGTCATGCAGGGCATGCCAGCGGTTTTCGTGGGTGTACTGGTCGGTCGCCAGCAGCTCCTGCGGCGTCGCGTATTCCTCGGGGATCAGGAACAGCTTCTCGTCCTTGGCCGCCAGCCCCAGGCGGGTGCGGCTGGAAATGACCGATACCGGGATCGACAGCATCAGCGAACCGACGATCGGCGCCAGCCACCACAGGAAGCTTGGGTTCAGCCATGCCACCAGCCCGGCCCAGGCGATGCCCAGCAGCGTCTGCGGGCCATGCCGACGCACCGCTTCGCTCCACGGTGTGGAGTCGTCGTCGCGCTGCGGCGAGTTCCAGGTCGCCGCCCAACCGAGGAACGCGGCCAGGACGAAGCGGGTGTGGAAGATCATGCGCACGGGCGCCAGCAGCATGGAGAACAGCATCTCCATCAGCATCGACAAGGTGACCTTGACTCGCCCGCCGAACTCGACGGCGCCCTTGGCCCAGATCAGGATGACGCTGAGCAGCTTGGGCAGGAACAGCAGCACGATGGTGGTGGAGAACAGCGCCACGGCCTTTTCCGGGTGCCACTGTGGCCACAGCGGGTACAGCTGGTACGGCTCGATGAAGTACTGCGGCTCCATCAGCGTGTTGGTCGCCAGCAGCGCGGTCGACAGTACCAGGAACAGGAACCACAACGGTGCCGACAGGTACGACATGACCCCTGTCAGGAACACCGCGCGGTGAACCGGGTGCATGCCCTTGACCAGGAACAGGCGGAAGTTCATCAGGTTGCCGTGGCACCAGCGACGGTCACGCTTGAGCTCGTCAAGCAGGTTCGGCGGTAGCTCTTCGTAGCTGCCCGGCAAGTCGTAGGCGATCCACACGCCCCAGCCGGCACGGCGCATCAACGCCGCTTCGACGAAGTCGTGGGACAGGATGGCGCCGGCGAAGGCCCCCTTGCCCGGCAACGGCGCCAGCGCGCAGTGCTCGATGAACGGCTTCATGCGGATGATCGCATTGTGGCCCCAGTAGTGCGACTCGCCCAGCTGCCAGAAATGCAGCCCGGCAGTGAACAGCGGACCGTACACGCGGGTGGCGAACTGCTGCATGCGCGCATACAGGGTGTCCATGCCCGAGGCTTTCGGCCCGGTCTGGATGATACCGGCGTCCGGGTTGGCCTCCATCAGGCGCACCAGGCTGCTCAAGCATTCGCCACTCATGACGCTGTCGGCGTCGAGCACGACCATGTACTTGTACTCGCCACCCCAGCGACGGCAGAAGTCGTCGAGGTTGCCGCTCTTGCGCTTCACGCGCCGCCGGCGGCGGCGGTAGAAGATCCGGCCAAAGCCCTTGGTTTCACGGCATACGTCCAGCCAGGCCTGCTGTTCGGCCACGGCGATGTCGGTGTCGTTGGTGTCGCTGAGCACGAAGAAGTCGAAACGGTCGAGGTTGCCACTGGCGGCCACCGATTCGAACGTCGCCCGCAGGCCGGCGAATACCCGCGGCACGTCCTCGTTGCAGATCGGCATCACCAGCGCGGTACGCGCCTCGGGCGCAATCGGCTCGTTGCCAGCGCTGCTGCCGGAGATCTTGTACTTGTCGCGCCCGGTGAGCAGCTCCAGGAAGCCCATCAGCGCGGTCCAGAAGCCCGCCGACACCCAGCAGAACAGGATGCCGAAGAGGATCAGGATGGAAGTCTGCAAGGCATAGGGCCATACCTGCACCACCGTATCCCACAACGGCTGGTTGAGCACTTCGTCGAGGTCGACGAACGACCAACCCTGGTACGGCAGGATGCTCTTCATGTACCAGCCGGCAACGATGGTCTGACCGATCATCAGGGCCAGCAGGATGTAACGGCGGATCGAGCCGACCGTACGCCAGCGCGCTGCCGGGAGCTCGCGCTTGGGCGGCTGCGGTGCATTGGGGCGCCCGGTCATGCGGCGCCACATGCGGACCAACAGGTTGGTGCGCCACGGCTCCGGCACGACCTTGGTACGCTTGATCGGCGGGGCAATCTTCAGGCACAGGCGGCCGCTGCCGTCGACGCCGAGCATTTCGGCCTCTTCCAGCTCGGCGGCGCTGCCTACGGTGAGGCGCGGGCCCACCGAGGCCTGCACGGCCTCGGCAGGGCTGGCGGCCGGGTTGGCCGCCAGGCGTTGGTGCAGTTCACTGAACGAGGTGCAGCTGGCCAGTTCTGCCCGCTGCTCGTCGCCCAGTGGTAGGTGGGCCAGGTACTCGCCAAGCGATTCCGGCCTTGCGCTTGAGTTACTCATCGGCAGGCAACTGATAGCTCCAGGTCTCGGTCAGCACCTTCTCGGTGGTGGCCGGGGCCCCGTTGGTGGGCGCCGCGTCGGCGGCAGGTTGTTCGGCCTTGGCGGCCTTGTCCGCTTTGTCGGCCTTGGCAGGCTTGGCGGTGGCCTTGTCCTGCTTGGCGTCCTGGGCAGGCTTGGCCGGTTCGGCTGGCACATCACGCACCAGCGCGGCACGCATTTCGGTCGACTTGTTGGCCTCTTTGACCTTCAGCCGCAGGGTCAGGCGCCAGCCCTTGGTCTCTGGGTTATAGCGCAGATTGTTCTCGACCACTTCAGCATTGTCGCCCACGCTGACCTGGCTGCGCAGCGGAGTGTCCTCAGGCAGGGCAGCCAGCGCCGGGCCATCGAAGTCGACCACGAAGGCCACGCTGCCGTCTGGCTGGCGGATCAGGTTGGACTGCTTGACGTCACCCGTGGAGCGCAGGGTCTGCTTGACCCAGCCCAGGTCAGGGGCCTGGAACTTGGGTTCATCGATGGTGAAGTGCAGACGATAGGCGTACTCGAACGGCTTGCCGGGTTCAGGCAGCTTTTCCGGGCTCCAGAACGCCACGATGTTGTCGTTGGTCTCGTCGGCAGTCGGGATTTCGACCAGGTCGACGGTACCCTTGCCCCAGTCACCCTTCGGCTCGATCCAGGCGCTTGGGCGCTTCTGGTAGTTGTCGTCGAGGTCTTCGTAGTCGCTGAAGGCACGCTGACGCTGCATCAGGCCGAAACCGCGCGGGTTTTCCACGCTGAAGTTGCTGACCGACAGGTGTTTCGGGTTGTTCAGCGGGCGCCAGATCCACTCGCCGTTGCCAGCGTGGATGGACAGGCCTTCGGAGTCATGCAGTGCCGGGCGGTAGTTGAGCACTTTGGACGGCTGGTTAGGGCCGAACAGGTACATGCTGGTCAGCGGGGCAATGCCCAGGCGGCTGACCTGATCACGCAGGAACACGCGGGACTGCACGTCGACCACGGTGTCGGTACCTGGGCGCAGGATCAGTTTGTAGGCGCCGGTGGAACGCGGCGAGTCCAGCAGGGCGTAGATCACCAAGTGCTTGTCAGCCGGCTTGGGCTTCTCGACCCAGAACTCGGTGAAGCGCGGGAACTCCTCGCCCGACGGCAGCGCGGTGTCGATGGCCAGGCCACGGGCCGACAGGCCGTATACATGGCCCTTGCCGACTACGCGGAAGTAGCTGGCACCCAGCAGGGTCATGATTTCGTCCTGCTTGTCTGCCTTGTTGATCGGGTAAAGCACGCGGAAACCGGCGTACCCCAGGTTCTTGGTGGTATCCGGGTCGTGTGGCACGTCACCGAACTCGAAACGGCTCGGGTCGTACTTGATTTCCTCGACCTTGGTCGCGGTGACTTCGTTGATTTTCACCGGTGTGTCGAAGTGCATGCCCTGATGGTAGAAGGACAGCTTGAACGGGGTCTTGTCCTTGGCCCACTCGGCCTTTTCCTGCAGGAAGTGGATCTTCTGGTAGTCAGCGAACTTCATGTCGCGGAACACTGCCGGCAGGTTGCTTTTCGGTGCCTCGTACTTCTGGCCGGCCAGATCCTTTGCCTTGGCTGCAACATCGTCAAGATTGAATGCCCACAGCTGGCCCGCGCTCATCAGGCCAACCAGGGCCATGCTGGCCATCAGGGCCTTGCGCAACCGGATGCCGGGGATTCTTGATGCTTTTTGGGGACTAACAATCACGAGCAACCCTCGCCGAAAACAGATCATGAAACCAACGGCCAGCGACAAATGCCGGGTTGGCGAGCACTGTTCGGACCCCGAGAGGGCGTAATGATTCCCCAAACGGTTCCAGACAATGCTCGAGTCAGAGTGAAACGAACCTGCGAACGCAGGTCCATGCAGCGCGCGATTATCCAGCAGGTCGCGTGACAACGCATCAGGCTGGAACAACTATTTATCGTACAAAACCCCTTGTTTTCCTGTGAACAAGGGGTTTATTGACCTCAAATTTGTAACATAAATGTCACAGGGCCATCATTTACCAGATGCACCTGCATGTCTGCGCCAAAACGGCCGCTGGCCACAGGGGCATATTGGCTGTTGGCCTGCTGCAAAAGATAGTCGAACAGTTCGGCCCCGAGCGCCGGCGGCGCAGCCGTCGAGAAGCTCGGGCGCAGGCCGTTGCGGGTGTCTGCCGCCAAGGTGAACTGCGACACCAGCAGCAAGCCGCCGCCCACATCCTTGAGCGACTTGTTCATCTTGCCCTGCTCGTCGCTGAACACCCGGTAGTTCAACAGCTTGTGCAAAAGCTTATCGGCGTGTTCGCGGGAATCTTCAGGCTCTACAGCAACCAGCACCAGCAACCCCTGGTCGATGGCACCTACCACCTCGCCCGCGACTTCTACCCGCGCCCCACGCACCCGTTGCAGCAGGCCCCTCATGCTTCTTCCAGCGGCAGGTCGAGCAAGCGGCGTGCCATTTGGTCGGCGGCACGGACCAGTGCATCGGTAATGCCAGGCTCGGAGGCCGCATGGCCAGCGTCACGGATCACCTTCAGCTCGCTGTTCGGCCAGGCCTGGTGCAGGGCCCAGGCGTTGTCCAGCGGGCAGATCACATCGTAGCGGCCGTGCACGATCACTGCCGGCAAATGGGCGATTTTCGGCAGGTCGCGGATCAACTGGTCCGGCTCGAGGAACGCGTTGTTCATGAAGAAGTGACATTCGATACGGGCAATCGACAGGGCCCGCTGCGGCTCGGAGAAGCGGTCGACCACCAGCGGATTGGGGCGCAGGGTGGCGGTGCGACCTTCCCAGGTGGACCAGGCCTTGGCGGCGTGCATCTGGGCGATCTGGTCATTGCCGGTAAGGCGTTTGTGGAAGGCCGCCACCAGGTCTCCACGCTCCTGTGCGGGGATCGGCGCAATGTAGTCCTGCCAGTAGTCGGGGAACAGGCGACTGGCGCCCTCCTGGTAGAACCACTGGATTTCCTGCGGCCGGCACAGGAATATGCCGCGCAGGATCAGGCCATGCACCCGCTCGGGGTGGGTCTGGGCGTAAGCCAGGGCCAAGGTGGAGCCCCACGAGCCACCGAACAGCACCCATTTATCGATACCCAGGTGCTCGCGGATACGCTCCATGTCTTCGACCAGGTGCCAGGTGGTGTTGTTCTCCAGGCTGGCATGGGGCGTGGAGCGGCCACAGCCGCGCTGGTCGAAAGTGATGATGCGATACAGATTGGGGTCAAAATAGCAGCGGCTCTGGGCGTCGCAACCAGCGCCAGGGCCACCGTGGATGAATACCACGGGCAAACCTTCCGGCGAGCCGCTTTCGTCGACATACAACACATGCGGCGCTTCCACGGCCAGATCGTGCCGGGCGTAGGGTTTGATCTGCGGGTAGAGGGTCTGCATCGCGCACTCCGTGTGAGGATATATTCGGCCGTTGGCCATCATAAACCTGAATTGCGCTTAGAGCATGTACCTAAGCGAGATCATCTTATGTGCAGGGCGCAGGCGAGCCTCCCTAGCATCGGGGAACACCCTCGAAGTGAGACTCCCCATGATCGATTCCACCAAACCTGCAGCCTGCGAGCCCGACTTCTACCACCAGTTGGTCAGCAGCAAGCTACCCGCCTGGGTGGTCGACGCCCGGCCAGAGCAGCGCCGCCAGCTGCGCCAAGCGGCCAGCCAGCGCGACCACAGGCTGGAACGCGCATGCCTGGCAAACCCAACGGTAGCCAAGGCCCTGGTGCAAACCTATGGCCAACACGTGCAAGCCGAGGCGAACCTGAGCGCACTCCTGGCAACCCTGCCCGACCTGCAGCGCTATGCCACCGAGCTGCTGTCCACCGCGGTCAGCCAGCGCTTCGGCACCACACTCGATGTCGAGCGTACCTACCTGATGAACCTGAACAGGGCGGCCGCCCTTACCGAGGCGCTCTCCAGCCCTGGCGGCGATCCTTTCGTCACCTCGTCCCGCGCGCTCAAGCTGGCCACCCAACCCCTGCTGCACAGTGCCTTGCAGAACTTCGAGGCCTTCGAGGCCCAGCCCAACGGCTTGCGCGCCGGCGGCCAAGCCTCGGCCATTCTCGATAGCAACGACGTTGGCCTGGCCTCCCAGGCGGTGCAACTGCCCATCGTCGCGGAAGCGTTCGCGGCCCTGGCACGCGAGCTGGATATCGGCGGCAAGTATCAACGGCTGCTCGACGCGCTCGACCCACCGGACGAGCAGCCCAACGCGCCGGCCATTGCCGGCGTGTTCAAGGCTGCCGAGCGCTCCACATTCGAGCTGCAGGTTCACCACGCCTGCCTGCTGGGCCGGATCGACACGGCCCTCCATGCAACCTTGCTCAAGCTCGCCAGTGAGCCAAAGGTTGAACACGATGGCCGCCCGGTTCTGTGTGCGGGCATCGAGTTGCTGCATGTTCCTCTGACCGGGGCCATGGCGATTGGCCTCGACGCACGCCGGCCAGTGGGCGCCGGCCGATTCCCACCAGGGCCGGTGTACCCGTATGCGGGTTGGGTGGTGCTTTACCTGCCCGGCATGCCCGAGCCGTTGACCCAGCACGCCAGTAGGGCCGATGCCGAAGCGTTCCTGCGTGAACAGTTGCCTGCGTTCCGCCGCCCGGAATGCCAGCGCCTGCTACCCGATCGGCACAAGCGCTCCTTCCTGGAGCGCATCGCCAACGCGCAGGTGCGTCTGCACGTGCAGCCCTTCACCCGCCCGTACCTGGACGAGCTGGCCTGCCAACGGCAGAAGCGGCTGAGGGATGACGGGCTGTTCCATGCGGTGCCGACAGCCATGCAAAACGGCAAGACTGCGCAACGCCACCTTGACTACTTCAAGGCCCTGGCCTTCGTCAGCCTGAACGTTGCCGCCCTGTTCATCCCCCCGCTCGGCGCCGCGATGCTTGGGGTAACGGCCCTGCAACTGGCCAATGAAACGTTCGAGGGCATCGACAGCTGGCTCGACGGTGATCGCCAGCAGGCATTCGACTACTTGATGGACGTGATCGACAACGTCGCCATCATGGCCGCACTCGCGGCAGCCGGCGGGGGGCAGGCTACCCCGGTGGTCGAGCGGATCCCCGTGGAGACGCCATCATTCATCGAGGAACTGCAGCCGATCGACCTGGCCGACGGCGAGCGCCGCCTGTGGCACGCGGACCTGGCGCCCTTCGCCCACGACCGGGTATTGCCGGGTGGGCTGGAGCCAGACGAATCCGGCCTGCTTCACTACGGCGGCAAAACCTGGCTGCCCGTGGAAAACCGGGTCTACTCGGTGACCCCCGCTGCGACGGGTTACCGCCTTGAACACCCGACCCGCCCGGCAGGCTACCAGCCCAAAGCGCTGCACAATGGTGCAGGGGCATGGTTGCTGGAGTCCGAGCAGCCCCAAAACTGGGACGGCGCACGCCTGCTGCGCCGCCTGGGGCACCTGAGCGGGTCTTTCGATGAAGCGACCTTGCAGCGGATCCTGCACGTCTGCGATATCCACGAAGACACGTTGCGCCACTGCCTGGCCCACAACCGGCGGTTGCCCGCACTGCTGGAAGACACCCTGCAGCGGTTCAAGCTGGATGCCCACATCCGCCAGTTGCCAGACCAAAGCGCCTGGCCTGCAGCGTTCACCACGGCGTACGCGCGCCTCGCTACCCCCCTACCGGCCACCAGCGAGGTGATCCGCCGGGTCTACCCCAGCCTGCCAGCGCCGATCATCGATGAACTGGTGCGCAACGCGAGTGCCATTGACCTGCAAGCCCTGGGTGCCGGCAAGGTGCCTCTGCACCTGGCCGAGGAAATTCGCGCCTACCAACAACACGTGCGCCTTGCCCGCGCTTATGAGGGCCTGTACCTGGCCGGCGCGCAAAGCTGGGACAGCGACCGGCTGATCATGCAAACCTTGCCCCGCCTGCCGGGCTGGCCCGCAGACACGCGGCTGCGCCTGTTGCAGCGCAGTCACTGGCCCGACCAGGACCATGCCATCGGCGCGCACGGCAGCAGCCCCTGGGCGACCATCACCCACTCGCCGGCCGGCTACATCGTTCACGCGCAGGGCGAGCCTGGGGCGGCGGTGCGTCGCTACCCGCAGCTCTTCAGCGCGCTGCATGCAGCCTTGCCCGAAGCCATGCAAGGCCTGGGCGTCGCCAGCGGCGAGGCCCTTCAGCACCTGCTGCAACAGAGCCCGCTGTTACCCCGCCCGGCCTTGCGCGATGCGTTGGGCATGCAACCGCCCCGGCCCGGCTATCGCTCGCCGATGCGTCTTGCCGATGGCCGCGTTGGCTACCGTTTGAGCAGCGGTGATGACCAAAACCAGGGCAGCATGCGCCAGCACCTGCTGAGCACGCTCAGGGCCACCGGCATTCCGGAGCGCACCGGCAGGCCGGCCGAGCAGGTGCTGATGTCGCTTGCCGCCAACGGCCGCAACCGGCTGCAGATCCTCGAATACCTGACCACGCTGATGGAGCAACGCAACGCCTTGCAACGCAGCCTGGACGACTGGAGCGAAGCCATTTCACCGGCCTCCGACCAGGCGGCCCGCACCTATGACACCCTGCGTGAAGCGATCATGCAGCACTGGTACGACACCGCCCTGGAGGATGATGCCGCGCTCGGTGCCGAACTGCGCGTGCAAGGCGTACCGCTGACTGACATCCCGCTGACCCTGCCCGATTTCTTCTACCGCCGCGTGCGCAGCCTGCACCTGCTCGACCTACCAAGCGGCACCCTGGCAGGTTGGGGCCAGAGCGAGCGGCTGATGCAACGCTTGCTGCGGCTGATGCCCGGGCTGGAAGCACTGGAAATCAGCAGGCCGTACAACCCCAGAGCAACCCCCTCGCTGCTGCTGCCCAGCGTGCCGACCATTGCCTCGACCCTGCCGAACCTGCGCAGGCTGGCCATGACCAACCAGAACCTGGCGTTCAGCAACAGCCACCTTGGCGAGCTGGCAGGCCATGCACGGCTTACCCATCTGGACCTCAGTGGCAACCGCCTGCAGCAAGGCATCGACAGGGCCAGCTTCCACTGGTTTACCTTGGATTACCTGGGCTTGAACCGGATGCAACTGAGCCAATGGCCCACCGGTATCGACAGCGAAACCCTGAATCGTATCGGGCACCTGTCGTTACAGGACAACAACCTGACGTCACTGCCCGCGTTCCTGCTGGGGGAGACGCCGCTGCAACGCGCGCCGGTGATTTCGCTGCAAGGCAACCCCATCAATGAAATGCACCTGCAACGCCTGCTGCTCAACGAACGCCCGGAAACGGCCCAGGTCACCGTGGATCAGCCCCTGGCGCTGAACCAACGGCTGGAACGCATCCGCAGCGAGCGGCAACTCATGCGCGATGCGATCGATGGCTGGGTCCAGGCCTCGAGTTCGAGCAACCCGTTGACCCAGGCGGCCCTGACCGACCGGCAGCGTATGGCAACGGCGATAAACGCATTCTGGGAGCGCCAGGAGCAGGGCCAGCAATACCTTCGCCTGCAACTGGAGGACGTTGCCATCGAACACTTCCCGCGCCGCCTTCCGGCGTTCTTCGGCGAGCGTGTGCATGCGATGACCCTGACCCGCCTCAGTGGCACTTCAGCACAACTCAGCGAACTGCTTGCCCGCTTTCCGAACATCACCCGCCTGACCATCGATGCCCACCAAGGTGCTACGCCTGCACTGGCATCGGCCTTGCCACGCCTGCCGCGCCTGACCTACCTGGAGTTTCGCAACATGGGCCTGGAGGTCGACCAGACCATGCTGGAAACCTTTGCCGAGCTTGAGCACCTGACCTCGCTCGACCTGTCTGGCAACCGCATCGGCAGCATCACCCAGGTGCCTGCGCGGTTGTCCTCCAACCTGACGTCCCTCGAACTGACCAACATGAACCTGCACGCGTGGCCAGACTGGTGTGACGCGCTGCTACCCCTGGAGTTGCTGGACCTCAGCTCGAATAACATCACCCAACTGCCCGAGCACATCCTCTCCAACCTGAACAACGCCATGCCGATTTCGTCGATTTCGTTGTTCGACAACCCCTTGCCCGACGCCACCATCCTGCGCGTGCGGGCCTACTCGGATAGCCAGCGCAGTTACTCGTTCGCCCTGGACATCCCAGACAACCTGATGCTGGTCAACTCCTCCAGTGAAGGCTCGCTCGACCACCCACATTTCCCGTTGCAGGGCGACGACACCCCCAGGCTCGAAGACTGGCTGCTGGGTGACGAGGCTCAGAACGAAGCCTTGCGCAGCTGCTGGCAACAGCTGGAGGGCAGCGACCTGCTGCGGCTGGCAGGCCGTTTGCACAATGCCGCGCCGTTCGTCGACCCCACCACCCGGGGCGACTTCTGTGCGCGGGTGCGCCTGATGCTGGTGGCTGCCGCAGCCAACCAGGATGAACGGCCGATCATGGAAAGCATTGCCGCAGCGGCGCTGCCCGACCCTGAAACGGGGTCGCAGACGTGCCACGACGGCGCACTTCAGGAGTTCAACAACATCGAACTGTACCTCATGGCCAACCGCCTGCTGATCGACGCTGGCGATACCCTGCACAGCCTTCACCAGCGCCTGTTACGGCTGTTCCGCGTCGACCAGCTGGAAAAGCTTGCTGCCACGCGCACCGGTTCAGGCGACCTGGTCTCGGTGCGCCTGGCCTACCGTCGCGAGCTGGCCAGGGAGCTGGACCTGCCGATCGCCGACAGCATGCGTTTTCGCGGGGCCGCAAACCTGGCCCGAGGCGAGCTGTCGCGGGTACTGGAAAGCGTGCGCCAGAGCGAACACAGTGAAGTGTTCATCGATTACCTGCTGGCCAATTCCGGCTGGACCCAGCGCCTGCGCGGCGAACATGCGCCGCGCTTCGCGCAGATAGAGGCCCGTTACCGCCAGCGGGTACTGGAGCTGTCCGGCAGCGAGCACCCGCTGCACGAGGAAGTCGCTCTGCAGCAGGGCCTTTGGGAGGACAAGCACCAGGAAGAACTGGCGCTGCTGCGCGAACTCACCCTCACCTTCGTGGGTAACAGCTGAGTAAACCCACGCGACGGCGCGCCGCCCATTACTTGCCGTGATGCTCCCGGCCCCATGCCAATGCGGCCTGGAGCAACGCCTTCAACACCTCGCGCGTCGGCTGGGCGCGGTCTTCGCGGTAGGTAAACGGCTCCTGCTCTTCCATGTAGGTGCTTTGCGCCAGCTCCAGCTGTACGGCATGGATGTCATGCGCCGGGTCGCCGTAATGCCGGGTGATGTGGCCGCCCTTGAAGCGCCCGTTAAGCACATGGCTGTAACCCTGGGCTTGGCTGCACACCTGCACCAGCCGCTCGGCCAGGCCCGGGTCGCAACTGGCGCCATTGAACGTGCCCAGGTTGAAGTCCGGCAGCTTGCCTTCGAACAGGTGCGGGATCAGCGAACGAATCGAGTGGGCATCCCACAGCAGCGCGTAGCCGTAGGTTTCCCGCAGGCGCGCCAGCTCATTGCGGATCGTTTGGTGATAAGGCTGCCAGATTGTCGCCAGGCAGGCCCTGCGCGCTTCGGCAGTGGGCTCCAGCCCCTGCTTGAACAAAGGCTCGCCATCGAACAGCGTGGCCGGATACAAGCCGGTTGTAGCGCCGGCATATAACGGTTTGTCGTCAGCCGGGCGGTTCAAGTCGATGACGAACCGCGAATATTGCGCGGCGACCACGCTGGCCCCCAGTTCCCGGGCAAAGTCGTAAAGACGTGGTATGTGCCAATCCGTGTCGGGCAGGCTGCGCGCTTGGTCGACCAGGCCCTGGTCTACGGCCGGGGTCAGCTTGAGGCCGGCGTGGGGCATGCTGATCAGCAACGGCAAATGCCCCTGGTGGAAACTCAATACCTTGTCCATCTTGCCTCCCTCAATTGGAAATCTCATGGCCACTGCGCACCACGCGCTTGGGCAGGTCGCCGCCGAGCCAGTACGCCAGATCGGCGGGGCGCTCGACCTGCCAGGCGACGAAGTCGGCCACCTTGCCAACTTCCAGCGAGCCGTGGCTGTCACCCAGGCCCAGCGCGGTGGCGGCATGCACCGTGACGCCGGCCAGGGCTTCTTCCGGCGTCATACGCAAGCACGTACAGCCCATGTTCAGCATCAACCGCAGCGACAACACGGGCGAGGTACCCGGGTTGAGGTCGCTGGCAAGGGCGATCTTCACCCCATGGCGGCGCAAGGCGTCCATCGGCGGCAGTTGCGTTTCGCGCAAAAAATAGAAAGCGCCCGGCAGCAGCACCGCGACCGTGCCCGCCTTGGCCATGGCCATGGCGTCTTCTTCAGTCATAAATTCCAGGTGGTCGGCCGACAGCGCCCGGTAACGCGCAGCCAGGCTGGAGCCGTGTAGCGAAGACAACTGTTCGGCGTGCAGCTTGACCGGCACCCCCAATGCCCGCGCCTTGATGAACACCCGCTCGACCTGGGCCGGGGTGAACGCCAGGTGTTCGCAGAAGGCGTCCACTGCGTCCACCAGGCCTTCGCCGACCAGGCTTGGCAGCAGTTCGTCGCAGATGTGCGTGATGTAGTCGTCCGCCCGGCCGGTGTACTCCGGTGGCAAGGCATGAGCAGCCAGGCAGGTGGCCCGCACCGTCAGTGGCAGGGCATCCGCCAGCCGCCTGGCCACGCGCAGCATCTTGCGTTCGTTGGCCAGGTCCAGGCCGTAGCCGGATTTGACCTCAAGGGTTGTCACGCCGTCGCGCATCAAGGCTTGAACCCGCTGGCGCGCACTGGCGAACAGTTCATCCTCGCTGGCCGCGCGGGTGGCCCGCACGGTGCTGGCAATGCCCCCGCCCTGAGCGGCGATTTCGGCATAGCTGACGCCTTGCAGGCGCTGTTCGAACTCGCCACTGCGGTTGCCACCGAATACCGCGTGGGTATGGCAGTCGATCAGCCCGGGGGTGACCCAGGCGCCGCCCAGGTCCACCGTGCGCTCGGCCTCGACCGGGCCCAGCCCGGCCCGCGGGCCGATCCATTCGATCAGCCCGGCGTGGGTGACGATGGCCGCATCTTCGATAAGCGAATAACGGCCTTCGGCCATGGTTGCCGCATGGCAGTGCTGCCAGAGGGTTCTCATGCACAATCTCCTGTACTAGCGGTGTAGCTCAACCGGCTCTGCAACTGGCTGGCCCTGCCCTGCCCGCGGCTTGCACCACAGCAGGTAGGACGCCACCAGGAACACCACCCAGACCACACCGACGATCAACGCCGCCTGGGTGTCCGGGAAGTAACCGAGCACGCCAAAGATGAACACCATGAAGGCAATGGCCATGGCCGGGCCATAGGGCCAGAACGGTACCGGGAACTTCAGCTGGGCGACCTCTTCACGGCGCATGCTGCGGCGCATGGCCACCTGGGTAACCAGGATCATCAACCACACCCAGACGGTGGCGAAGGTGGCGATCGAGGCGATCAGCAGGAAGACGTTCTCGGGGATAAGGTAGTTGAGCAGCACGCCGACCAGCAGTGCGGCCCCCATCACGACCACGGTCATCCACGGCACGCCGTGCCTGGACAACTTGCTGAAGCCGCGCGGCGCATGGCCTTGCTGGGCCAGACCATACATCATGCGGCCGGCACCGAAGATGTCGCTGTTGATGGCCGAGATCGCCGCCGAGATCACCACCACGTTCAGCACCGCAGCCGCCGAGCCGATGCCCAGGTTGCTGAAGATCTGCACGAACGGACTGCCCTGGCTACCGATCTGCGGCCATGGGTACAGGCACATCAGCACGAACAAGGTGAGCACATAGAACAGCAAGATGCGCAGCGGCACCGCGTTGATCGCCTTGGGGATCACGCGCTGTGGGTCTTTGGCCTCACCGGCCGTGACACCGATGATCTCGATGCCGCCAAAAGCGAACATCACCACGGCGAACGAGGCGATCAGGCCACCGACGCCATTGGGCATGAAGCCGCCATGGTCGAACAGGTTGCTCACGCCAACGGCCTGCCCGCTGCCCACCTGGCTGAAGCCGAAGGCCATGATGCCCAGGCCGGCGAGGATCATCGCCACGATGGCGCCGACCTTGAGCAACGACAGCCAGAACTCCATTTCGCCAAAGACCTTGACGTTGCACAGGTTCAGGCCGCCAATCAGGAACACGATGCCCAGCACCCAGATCCAGCGGGCGACCTCGGGGAACCAGAACCCCATGTAGATGCCGAAGGCGGTCACATCGGCGATGGCGACGATGACCATCTCGAAGGCGTAGGTCCAGCCGAGGATGAAGCCGGCCATAGGGCCGAGGTAGGTGGTGGCGTAGTGGCCGAAGGAGCCGGCCACCGGGTTGTGCACGGCCATTTCGCCGAGGGCGCGCATGACCATGAACACGGCGGCGCCGCCGATCAGGTAGGCCAGCAACACGGCTGGGCCGGCCATCTGGATGGCCGAGGCAGAGCCGTAGAACAGCCCGGTGCCGATGGCCGAACCGAGGGCCATGAAACGGATGTGGCGGGCGCTTAGCCCACGCTTGAGACCTTGAGCTTGTTGCATGTCACGTCCTTGAATTGTTTTTGTGGTCGTGAGGTCGAGAGGGGGGCTGCCTTGCAGCCAGATCGCCGGCAAGCCAGCTCCCTCACTGTGGGAGCCGGCTGGCCGGCGATTGGGCCGCATGGCGGCCCCAGAGGCATTACAGGCTTGGCAGCACACCGGCCGGCAGCAAACCGGTCAGGCTCCCCTTGGCCAACAGTTCCACGGCCTTCTCGATGTCTGGCGCAAAGAAACGGTCACGGTCGTAGTGCGGCACTTCGCTGCGCAGTGCCTGGCGCGCCTGCTCCAGCTTGGTGGAGGTCTTCAGGCCTTTGCGCAGGTCGAGGCCCTGGCAGGCACCCAGCCATTCGATGGCCAGGACGCCTCGGGTATTCTCGGCCATTTCCCACAGGCGCTTGCCGGCAGCCGGGGCCATCGAAACGTGGTCTTCCTGGTTCGCCGAGGTGGGCAGGCTGTCGACGCTGTGCGGGTGGGACAAGGCCTTGTTCTCGCTGGCCAGCGCAGCAGCGGTCACCTGGGCAATCATGAAGCCGGAGTTGACCCCGCCATTTTCCACCAGGAACGGCGGCAGCTGGGACATGTGCTTGTCCATCATCAGCGAGATGCGGCGCTCGCTGAGCGAGCCGATTTCGGCGATGGCCAGGGCAATGTTGTCGGCGGCCATGGCCACCGGCTCGGCGTGGAAGTTGCCGCCGGAAATCACGTCCCCTTCGGCAGCGAACACCAGCGGGTTGTCGGATACGGCGTTGGCTTCGACCGCCAGCACTTCGGCGGCCTGGCGCAACTGGGTCAAGCACGCACCCATGACCTGCGGCTGGCAGCGCAACGAATACGGGTCCTGCACCTTGTCGCAGTTCTTGTGCGACAGCGACACTTCGCTGGCGTCGCCCAGCAGGTCGCGGAAGCACGCCGCGGTGTCGATCTGGCCGCGCTGGCCCCGCACTTCGTGGATACGCGCATCGAATGGCGAACGCGAACCCAGCGCGGCTTCGACGCTCAGGCCACCGCAGGCAATGGCGGCGGCGTAAAGGTCTTCACCCTGGAACAGGCCGCGCAGGGCATAGGCGGTGGAAGCCTGCGTGCCGTTGAGCAGGGCCAGGCCCTCCTTGGCGGCCAGGGTCAATGGCTCGAGGCCGGCCACAGCCAGCGCTTCGGTCGCTGACAGCCACTGGCCCTTGTAGCGTGCCTTGCCTTCGCCCAGCAGCACCAGCGACATGTGCGCCAAGGGGGCGAGGTCACCGGAAGCCCCGACCGACCCTTTCAGCGGGATGTGCGGGTAGACTTCGGCGTTGACCAGGGCGATCAGCGCGTCGATGACCTTGCGGCGAATGCCGGAGAACCCGCGGCTGAGGCTGTTGATCTTCAGCACCATGATCAGCCGCACCAGGTCGTCATCCAGCGGCGCACCGACACCGGCAGCGTGGGACAGCACCAGCGAGCGTTGCAGGTTTTCCAAGTCGTGGCTGGCGATACGGGTCGACGCCAGCAGGCCAAAGCCGGTATTGATACCGTAGGCGGTGCGGTCTTCGGCAATGATCTGCTCAACGCAGGCCACACTGGCGTCAATGGCTGGCGCGGCGCTGGCAGCCAGCTGCAGGCGCACGGGCGCGGCGTGAATGGCGCGCAGCTGGGCCAGGGTCAGGGTGCCTGGCTTGAGGGTGAATTCGGTCACGTTGCTACTCCAGTCGCTTGGAGCCACAGGCCCGTCTGTGGTGCCTGCGCGCTCCTTCTTGTTGTTGAGTATCACCCCTTGCGGGGTGCGAGCCAAAGCCGGCGATCAGCCCGTGATCATCGGCAGATCCAGGCCCTGCTCCCTGGCGCAGTCGATGGCAATGTCGTAGCCGGCATCGGCGTGGCGCATGACACCGGTCCCCGGGTCGTTGGTCAGCACGCGGGCGATACGCTCGGCGGCTTCGTCGGTACCGTCGCAGACGATGACCATGCCCGAGTGCTGGGAGAAGCCCATGCCCACGCCGCCACCGTGGTGCAGCGAGACCCAGGTGGCGCCGCCTGCGGTATTGAGCAAGGCGTTGAGCAGCGGCCAGTCGGAGACAGCGTCCGAGCCGTCGCGCATGGCTTCGGTTTCGCGGTTGGGGCTGGCCACCGACCCGGAGTCCAGGTGGTCGCGGCCAATCACTACCGGCGCCGACAGCTCGCCGCTGCGGACCATTTCGTTGAACGCCAGGCCCAGCTTGGCACGCAGCCCCAGGCCAACCCAGCAGATACGCGCCGGCAAGCCCTGGAAGCTGATGCGCTCGCGGGCCATGTCCAGCCAGCGGTGCAGGTGGGCGTCGTCGGGGATCAGCTCCTTGACCTTGGCGTCGGTCTTGTAGATGTCGACGGCCTCACCGGACAGCGCCGCCCAGCGGAACGGGCCAACGCCGCGGCAGAACAACGGGCGGATGTAAGCGGGTACGAAACCTGGGAAGTCGAAGGCGTTCGCTACGCCTTCTTCCTTGGCCATCTGGCGGATGTTGTTGCCGTAGTCGAACGTCGGGACGCCCTGCCTCTGGAAGTCGAGCATGGCCTGCACGTGCACGGCCATCGACTGCTTGGCGGCCTTGACCACTGCCGCAGGTTCGGTCTGCGCGCGGTCGCGGTACTGTGCCCAGGTCCAGCCTGCGGGCAGGTAACCGTTGAGTGGGTCGTGGGCGCTGGTCTGGTCGGTGACCATGTCCGGGCGCACGCCGCGCTTGACCAGTTCGGGCAGGATTTCGGCGGCGTTGCCGTGCAGGGCGATGGAGATTGCCTGGCCTTCGGCGGTGTACCTGGCGATGCGGGCCAGGGCGTCGTCGAGGTCGGTGGCCTGCTCGTCGACGTAGCGGGTTTGCAGGCGGAAGTCGATGCGGCTCTGCTGGCATTCGATGTTCAGCGAGCAAGCCCCGGCCAGGGTCGCCGCCAGTGGCTGGGCACCGCCCATGCCGCCCAGGCCGGCGGTGAGTACCCACTTGCCTTTCAGATTGCCGCCATAGTGCTGACGACCGGCTTCGACGAAGGTTTCGTAGGTGCCCTGGACGATGCCCTGGCTACCGATGTAGATCCAGCTGCCGGCGGTCATCTGGCCGTACATGGCCAGGCCTTTGGCATCCAGCTCGTTGAAGTGCTCCCAGCTGGCCCAGTGCGGCACCAGGTTGGAGTTGGCGATCAATACACGTGGGGCGTTGCTGTGGGTCTTGAACACCCCGACCGGCTTGCCCGACTGCACCAGCAGGGTTTCGTCGTCTTCCAGGCGGGTCAGGGTTTCGACGATCTTGTCGTAGCACGCCCAGTTGCGCGCGGCACGGCCGATGCCCCCGTAAACCACCAGCTCCTTCGGGTTCTCCGCGACCTGCGGGTCGAGGTTGTTCATCAGCATGCGCAGTGGCGCTTCGGTGAGCCAGCTTTTGGCGGTGAGCTTGTTGCCACGTGGGGCACGGATTTCAACGTCACGGTATTTATTGTTGTCGGTCACGGGAAGGGTCCTCTGCGGTCGTCCGCGGGCGGGTATGTCGTGGTCGATATACAAACACACCTTTACTTGTATGTACAAGCATGGACAACCAAAATAATCGGAACGGTCCGCTGAATGGATAGGACAACAAAGGGGCCGCTGCGCGCCCCAATCGCCGGCAAGCCAGCTCCCACAGGTAAACCTTAGCCTTCGAGACTTGTGGCATACCTGTGGGAGCTGGCTTGCCGGCGATTGGGATGCAAAGCAGCCCCGGCTATCTCAAGTTGGAATGAGTTCGATCAGGCAGCACCGCCCCTGCACATCCAGCTCCAGCAACGCTTCGTTGCCCTCCAGCCGCAGGCAGTCATACAACCCCAGCCGCTGCGTCTCACGCCCAGCCAAGGCCACCTCGACCTGGCTACAGGCCGCAAACAGCAACACCGTCGACGCCGAGCTGTACATGCGCTGGGTACCGTCCAGCCACTGCAACCGCGCGCGATAACGCTGCGGCGCATAGATCAGGTTGAAATCGCGTATCGCCCCGCCCAGCAACCTGCAACTGACCTGGCTCTCGCCACTGAAGGCAAATGCATCGCAGGCCAGCAAAGGCCGGCTGGCCTGGCCGTCCACCACCAGGCGCATGCCGTCGCCCTGCAGCACAGTGATGATCCGCTGGTAACCGGCAAACGTGGAAAAGCCGCCCGAGTCCTCGATATCGGCGATCGACAGACGCCAGCCGAAGCCGTCCAGGCCTTCGCCGCTGTCGCGGGTGATTTCTTCAGTGAAACCGCCACCGTTCTTCCATGGCATGCGCGGGTAATCCTGCGCGCGCAGCACCTGCAACTGGCTCATTTGCTGAAACGCCCCTCCAGGCGATGACGCGATCCGGGGTGGATCAGCCGCGCGGCAGTCACCGGCTGGCGGCCCGACCAGGTGCGGCGCCGGATCAGCAGGCAAGGCTCGCCCCGCTCGATCTGCAGCAGCCGGCATTCCTCCGGCTCGGCGAGGATCGCCTCGACCACGTGCTCGCCTTCGGTCAAGGGCGCGACCTGGGACAGGTAGGCGTAGGGCGTCTGCCGGGTAAAATCCTGCTTGAGGTAGTCGGGTGCGATCGCCGCATTGACGTAACGGTCCTCGATCTGCACCGGCACGCCGTTCTCGAAATGCACGATCAGCGAATGAAACACCCGCTGGCCCTCGCGCATGTCCAAGGCCAGGGCGCGCTCGGAGCCGGCCGCTTCCTCGGTGAGGGTGATGACCTGACACGTATGCTTGTGGCCACGGGCGGCAATTTCGTCGGCGATGTTGTTCACCTCGAACAGCGCCGACCGACCTTTGGGCTCAGCCACGAAAGTGCCCACCCCTTGCATGCGCACCAGCAGGCCTTCGGCCGTGAGTTCTCGCAGGGCGCGGTTGATGGTCATGCGGCTGAAGCCGAGCTCGTTGACCAGCTCGCTCTCCGAGGGGACCCGGTGATGCGGCGGCCAGCTGCCGTTGTCGATCTGCTGGGCGATCATCTGTTTGACCCGCGCATACAGCGGCGCCGGGCCCTCGCCCATCTGGGCAACCAGCGCGGAGACAGGAGGTGTCGGCACGGCGTTGGATCCTTGTGCAAATGTAATGGGCGGTAGCTTGCCGCAGTTTACCCGGCAGGCAAACGCCTGTATATGTATATACAAGCTAACAATAACAGGATTTGCACCATGCCCGCCTACTTCGCCGAACGTGCCCTGCTGCCCAGCGGCTGGGCCCGCCATGTCCGCATCGAGGTCGCCGGCGATGGCTACGTGGCCAGTATCGAGCCTGGGGCTGCGCCTGAGGGGGCCGAACGGCTCGCCGGGCCTTTGGTCCCCGGCATGCCCAACCTGCACTCGCATGCCTTTCAACGCGCCATGGCGGGGCTGGCCGAGGTTGCTGGCAACCCCAACGACAGCTTCTGGACCTGGCGCGACCTGATGTACCGGCTGGTCGGCCAGGTCAGCCCAGAACAGCTGCAGGTCATTGCCCGCCAGCTGTACATCGAGATGCTCAAGGCCGGCTACACCGCGGTCGCCGAGTTTCACTATGTGCACCATGACCAGGCCGGCAAGCCCTACGCCGACCCCGCCGAGTTATCCCGCCGCATCAGTGCGGCCGCCGCTGACAGTGGTATCGGCCTGACCTTGTTGCCGGTGCTGTACAGCCATGCCGGGTTCGGCGGCCTGGCGCCGAACCACGGCCAGCGACGCTTTATCAACACTACCGACCAGTACCTGCAACTGCAGGCGCAACTGGCCCCCGCGCTGGCCGCACAGCCCGCGCAGCGCCTGGGCCTGTGCTTCCACTCGCTACGGGCGGTGGCGCCGGCGCAGCTCGCCGAAGTGCTGGCGGCCAGCAACACGCAAGCACCGGTGCATATCCATATCGCCGAGCAGCAGAAGGAAGTCGACGACTGCCTGGCCTGGAGCGGCCTGCGGCCCCTGCAGTGGCTGTACGAGCATGTCGACGTCGACCGGCGCTGGTGCCTGGTACACGCCACCCACGCAGCAGCCGACGAAGTGGCAGCCATGGCCCGCAGCGGCGCAGTGGCAGGCCTGTGCCTGACCACTGAGGCCAACCTGGGCGACGGGATTTTCCCGGCCGTGGAGTTCCTGGCCCAGGGCGGGCGCATGGGCATTGGTTCAGACAGCCATGTATCGCTGAGCGTGGTCGAGGAATTACGCTGGCTGGAATATGGCCAGCGGCTGCGTGACCAGCGCCGCAACCGCCTGTATCGCGGCGACCAGCCAATGGTCGGGCGCACCCTGTATGACGCCGCGCTGGCGGGCGGCGCCCAAGCTCTGGGGCAGCCAATCGGGGCGCTGGCCGTGGGCAAACGTGCCGACTGGCTGGTGCTCGACGGGCATGACCCTTACCTGGCGATGGCCGAGGGTGATGCCATCCTCAACCGCTGGCTGTTTGCCGGCGGCGATCGCCAGGTGCGCGATGTGATGGTGAATGGGCAGTGGGTAGTGCGCCAGGGGCGGCACGCCCAGGAGGAACAAAGCCGGGTGGCGTTTGCCGAGGTACTGCGGCAGTTGCTGGGGTAATTCAGGGCCATCACAAAGCTTGAGAACTACGTAGCACCTGTGGGAGCTCACACAGCCCTACGGGCTGCGCTGTCCAATTCGTAAGCGCGATGCGGGCCTGTGGGAGCGGGCGCGCCCGCGAAAAATCCACCGCGGTGGCTTGCACCGGCTCCGCCGGTGTTCGCGGCGGTTCGACGCCTCGACACGCCCGCTCCCACAGGGCCCCTGCTAAATCTATAAGTTATGTAGTGCTCTATGAGAGATGGCTTGCCGGCGATAAGGCCGGCAACGCTGCCATCAATGCATCTTGACGATTTGCTGGTCGGAAGCGCGCCAGATCAAGCGGCTGGTGTCATAGCCCTGCTGGCGGGCCTTGGCCAACAGGTTCTCGCGCTGCCAGGCCGGTAGGGTCGGCGTGCGTGACAGGATCCACAGGTACTTACGGTCCGGGCTGCCGACGATGGCAGTGCGGTAGCGTTCGTCGACGTACAAAATCCAGTACTCACCCCGCGCCACGCCCGGCACCAGCTTGGTGAACCAGTTATCGAACTCGACCCACAACTTATCGGTATGGCCCGGCTCCTGGATATTGGCATGTCCCTCGGCGCGCAACCATTCGTCACCCATGGTGCGGCAACGGTTGAGTACCCCGTAGCTGCCATCGGGCTTGAGGTTGTAATGGGCCTCGGACTGTTCGCAGCCCTCCTGGAAGCGCATGGGCAGGCGTGCCAGCTCGTACCATTTGCCCTGGTAACGCTTGAGGTCTACGTTGCCGGCGGTTTTCGGCGCCAGCGGGTCATGCACAGAGCCCGCGCAACCGCCCAGCAGCACCGCCAGGCAGACCGCCATCAGCAGGTACACACACCTCATTTGAGGCCCTGCCCTGAGTACATCAGCACTTTGTCAGCCGCATACTGCACGCTGATGAAGCTCTTCTCGTCCCCCCAGGTGCAGCTGCTCATGCCCAACGCGCCGGAACATTCGGTCGGTGTGCCGAGCAACTGCTCGACCTCGGCCTTGCTCATACCGGCCTTGATCTTGGAATAGTTTTCCTGGTTGATTTTGCTGCAGGCAGTCAGCACGACGCACAGCGACAACAGGGCGAGGGAACGCAACGACATTGAAGGACACTCCTGGGTAGATGAGACAGGCGAGTGGCCTGCAGTGACCTTCGACGTGAAAATCCCTCCTTTGTTCCCTGCCCTCCCCCCTATACCCCTACACCATTGGTCGGGTGGCCACTACTGTGCGATTAATCACAAAGCATTAGTTAACGGGCAATAAAAAAGCCGCCCCTTGTGGGAGCGGCCTTGTGTGGCGATGGCCTGCGTAGCAGGGCCCTGCAATCTCAGAACCTGGACCCGGGCTCCAGCAGGAAGTCCATCTCTTCGCTGGTGCTCGGGCGATCCAGCACCAGGTTGCGGTGCGGGAAGCGACCGAACCGGGCGATCACCCGCTGGTGCTGCTGGGCGTAGTCGAGGAAGCCTTCGAACAACCGGCGGCTGGCCTCGGGCTGCTCGGCCAGCAGCACCTGAAAGCGCTCGACGCACAGGTTTTGCCAATCCAGCACCTCGGCGTGCTCCAGCACCACCAGCACGAACACCCGCTGGATCGGCAGCAGCTGGTAGTCCCAGCCCTTCTGCAGGCCCTGCATGGCCACCACCTGGGCACGCCGGTCACCCTCGAAGGCGCGCGGCGTGTCGCGGTAGATCATGCGTGGCAGCTGATCCAGCAGCAGCAGCAGACCCAACCAGCCCTGCGGGCTTTGCTGCCACTCGTCGAGCCCGCCGGCCAGGGCCTGCTCAACCAGTTCACCGAACTGCGCATGGGCCTCGGCATCGTGGTGCTTGCCGAACCACAGCGTGCTCTTCTCGTCAGCCACGGCCTGGGCACTGGTGCCCCAACCGAACCACCATTCCAGCAACGGCTGCCAAGGTGCGAGCATGACTTACTCCTTGTGGTAGGCGGTAACGCGCTCGACCTCTTCTTTCGAGCCGAGAATGACCGACACACGCTGGTGCAGGCTCTCTGGCTTGATGTCGAGGATGCGATCGTAACCATTGGTAGAGGCGCCACCGGCCTGTTCGATGATGAACGACATAGGGTTGGCTTCGTACATCAGGCGCAGCTTGCCCGGCTTGCTTGGCTCGCGGGCGTCACGTGGGTACATGAACAGGCCGCCACGGGTCAGGATGCGGTGCACGTCGGCCACCATCGAGGCGATCCAGCGCATGTTGTAGTTCTTTTTCAGCGGGCCGGTCTCGCCTGCCAGCAACTCGCCGACGTAGCGCTGCACCGGGGCTTCCCAGTGGCGCTGGTTGGACATGTTGATGGCGAACTCGGCGGTGGTTTCCGGCACGCGGATGTTCTCGTGGGTAAGCACGAAGCTGCCCAGCTCGCGGTCCAGGGTGAAGCCCTTCACGCCGTTGCCCAAGGTGAGGATGAGCATGGTCTGCGGGCCGTAGATGGCGTACCCGGCAGCCACCTGCTGGGTGCCTGGCTGCAGGAAGGCGTTTTCGTTCAGGGTTTCATTCTGGCTCAGGTACTCGTTAGGGCAACGCAGTACCGAGAAGATGGTGCCGACCGACACGTTGACGTCGATGTTCGACGAACCGTCCAGCGGGTCGAAGACCAGCAGGTAGGCGCCTTTGGGGTACTTGCCAGGAATCTGGTAGGCGTTGTCCATTTCTTCCGAGGCCATGCCGGCCAGGTGGCCGCCCCACTCGTTGGCCTCCAGCAGGATATCGTTGGAAATCACGTCCAGTTTCTTCTGGACTTCGCCCTGCACGTTTTCCGTGCCCATGCTGCCCAGCACACCGCCGAGGGCGCCCTTGGACACGTGATGGCTGATTTCCTTGCACGCACGCGCCACCACTTCGATCAGGAAGCGCAGATCGGCAGGGGTATTGTTGCTGCGGGTCTGCTCAATCAGATAGCGACTCAGGGTAACGCGGGACATGTATGGCTCCGAAAGGATGGGGGAGATGAAAAACCCCCGCAGTTTACAGGGAGAGTTGCAGGCTAGCGAGTGATGAGACTCGCCACGGCACTCTGACGGCACAATCGGTCGGTAGTTCAGCGTGTGCCAGGCCGGTGGTCGGCGCCCGCCTTCTTCGCGAGCGAACCCGTGAAGAAAGCGGTGCAGGCATCTTCAATCCAGCGCCTTCCAGATCTGCGTAGCATATTCGCGAATGGTCCGGTCCGATGAGAACCAGCCCATCCGCGCCGTGTTCAGGACCGCCATACGCCACCATTGCTCCGGCGTGTGCCACAAGTCCTCGACGCGCTGCTGGGCATCCCAGTAGGCATCGAAATCGGCGCATACCAGGAAGCGGTCGTAGGCCACCAGCCCATCGATCAAGCCGGTGTAGCGCGAAGGATCGTCCGGCGAGAACACGCCGCTGCGAATCGCCTGCAATACGTCGTTGAGGCGGTTGGACGCAGCAATCGCCGCAGTGGCGCCAAAATCACCCGCCCGCTTGCGCGCCTCGACCTGCTGGGCGGTCAGGCCGAATATGAACATGTTGTCGGCACCGACCTGCTCGCACATTTCCACGTTGGCCCCATCCAGGGTACCGATGGTCAGTGCGCCGTTCAGGCCGAACTTCATGTTGCTGGTGCCCGAGGCTTCGTAACCGGCCGTGGAAATCTGCTCGGAGAGGTCCGCAGCCGGGATGATGCTCTCCGCCAAGCTGACGTTGTAGTTGGGCAGGAACACCACCTTCAACAGGCCACGCACGGTCGGGTCGTTGTTCACCACCCGGGCGATGTCGTTGGTCAACTTGATGATCAGCTTGGCCTGGTGGTAGCTGGCCGCCGCCTTGCCGGCGAAAATCTTCACCCGCGGCACCCAATTGGTGCCAGGGTCGTTGCGCATGGCCTGGTACAGGGCCACGGTATGCAGCAGGTTGAGCAACTGGCGCTTGTACTCGTGAATACGCTTGACCTGCACGTCGAACAGCGCTTCGGGGTTGACCGTTACGCCAACGCGGTCCTGGATGATGCTGGCCAAGGCACGCTTGCTGTGCAGGCGCTGAGCCGCGAACTGCTTGCGGAAACCCGCCTTGTCGGCGAACGGCACCAAACCGGCCAGGCGCCCCTCCGGGTCGTCCTTGAGCTCCGGCCCCAGCGCCGCCACCAGCATGTCGGTGAGTTGCGGGTTGGACTGGTACAACCAGCGGCGGAAGGTAATGCCGTTGGTCTTGTTGTTGATACGCTGCGGATACAACTTGTGCAGCTCGGCGAACACCGTGCTCTTCATCAGCTGGCTGTGCAACGCCGAAACCCCGTTGACGCTGTGCGAGCCGAGGAATGCCAGGTTGCCCATGCGAACTCGGCGGCCGTTGTCTTCCTCGATCAGCGACACCGCCCGCAGCACGTCGAAGTCGTGCAGGCCTTTGGCACGCAGGCTGTCGATATGGTACGCGTTGATCAGGTAGATGATCTGCATGTGCCGCGGCAGCATGCGCTCCATCAACGCCACCGGCCAGGTTTCCAGCGCTTCGGGCAACAGGGTGTGGTTGGTGTAGGCCAGGGTGCCGACGGTCAGCTCCCAGGCCTTGTCCCATGGGATTTCGTGCTGGTCCACCAGCAAGCGCATCAGCTCCGCCACGGCAATGGACGGGTGCGTGTCGTTGAGCTGGATGGCGGCCGCATCGGGCAGATTAAGCAGCGAGGCATGCTGGTTCAGGTGGCGGCGCAGCAAGTCCTGCAGTGACGCGGATACGAAGAAATACTCCTGGCGCAGGCGCAGTTCCTGCCCGGCCTCGGTACTGTCCGCCGGGTACAGCACACGCGAAATGCTCTCGGCACGCGCCACCTCGGCCACTG
The DNA here is from genome assembly GCF_043106615.1 of Pseudomonas sp. CJQ_9. Taxonomy (NCBI): domain Bacteria; kingdom Pseudomonadati; phylum Pseudomonadota; class Gammaproteobacteria; order Pseudomonadales; family Pseudomonadaceae; genus Pseudomonas; species Pseudomonas sp. CJQ_9. The sequence goes on from NZ_JBICMS010000090.1 coordinate 26,341, forward strand.
CGCCCAGGTGGTCACCGGCGTTGAAACGCTCCAGGTGCAGCTCTTCCAGCGCCCGTGCCCGCCACAGGCGCAGGGTGTTGACGCTCGAACCCCGCCAGCCGACCACCGGCGTGTCGTACGCCACCGCACGCACGGTCTCGCCAGGTGACCACACCTGGCGTTGGTTGCCGTTACTGTCGTGCACCGTTTCGACGCTACCGCCAAAGCTGATCGGGTAGATGACTTCGGCACGCTCGAACTCCCAAGGGTTGCCGAAGTCCAGCCAGTTTTCGGTCTGCTCCTGCTGCCAACCATCGACCAGTGCCTGGCGGAACAAGCCATGCTCGTAGCGGATCCCGTAGCCATGGGCGGCAATGCCCAGGGTCGACATGCTTTCCATGAAGCAGGCGGCCAGACGCCCCAGGCCACCGTTGCCCAATGCGGCATCGGGCTCCAGCAGGCGGATGCGCTCCAGGTCCACGTCCAGGTCTTCCAGGGCCTCTCGGGCGATGTCCAGCAAGCCCAGGTTGCTCAGGCTGTCGTAGAGCAGGCGGCCAATCAGAAACTCCAGGGAGAGGTAGTAGACCCGTTTCTGGCTGCGTCGATAGGCCTGGCGGGTGTGGTCCATCCAGTGGTCGACCATGTGATCGCGCGCGGCCAGGGCGATGGCTTCGAACCAGTCATGGTCGAAGGCGTGCTCCGGGTCCTTGCCAACCGCGTAGGTCAGCTTGTTCAGTACGGCAGCGCGAAAATCCGCGACTTCGGCGTCACGAGCTTCAGGTTCCTGAGACATGGGGCATCCTCGGGCAAGTTGACGAAAGCGGAGGGAGAGTGTTCAGACTAGACCCTTCGACAGGGGGAGACAGTTACGGTTCGCAGTTTTCATGCCGACTTGGTGATTCCGGCAAAAGGTTGTTCATAAATTGAACAATTCCGGTATCATCGCGCGCCCCAAGACCGTGATCCGCCCTTTATAAAGATGAAAACGACCCTGATCGCCGCAGCCGAAGTCGACCGCCTGGAGACCTGGCAGCGCTACACCAGCAACATGTGCCATGGCTGCCATTCGACCTGCTGCACCCTGCCGGTGGAGGTGAAGATCAAGGATCTGATCCGCATCGGCGTAGTCGACGAATTCGAGAAAGACGAACCGCCGAAGAACGTGGCCAAGCGCTTGCAAAAAGAAGGCATCATCGAGCGCTTCAACCAGAAGTCAGGCATCTTCACCCTGACCCGGATGAGCAACGACGACTGCATGTATCTGGATCGTAAAAGCCGCCTGTGCACCATTTATGACAAGCGCCCGGACACCTGCCGCAACCACCCCAAGGTTGGCCCGCGGCCGGGGTATTGTGCGTACAAGCCCAAGGTGGTCGGGCGCTGATCAGGTAGCTGGGCGGGCTTTCACCCGCTGCCAGCAGGGAAACTCTGGCAGGCCCCGCCGTGGTCTGTTGGCGGATGCTCCGGATACGCCTGCGGCACCACGCTGACCGCACTGGTGGCGATGAACCCGTCCGCGAATTTCGCTTCTACAAACTGTGCCTGCCACCCCACGGCCGGCATCGGCCGCTGCAGCATGAAGCGCTGGCTGGGCGCGAGCGCTTCAGCTTGATAGCGCACGCCGCAGGCATAACGGAAGTCGCGGTCCTGGCTGTTGGTTGCCGTCCACACCGTCACGGCCACAGGCCGCTCGGACAGCTCGAAAAGTGTTTGTCCTGGCTGCTCGCCGGCTGACGCTCTTACGCTGGGCAGCGGTTTTTCATCGCGCAGACGCACCAGCGCCGGCACCAAGGTACTGATTACCGCGTGGCGCACGCCGCCATGGTCGGAGTTGGGCAGCACCCTCAGGCTGGTCTGCCCTGGGAGGCGTTGCTGATAATCGGTGACCGGGTCAGGGGCGAAGAAATCGTCACCACTGGCCGATACCAGGTATTTGGGTATCGCCAGGCGCTGGCCGTCCTCGTCCAGGTACTGCATCGGGTCCATCATCGCCATCAGCTTGTCGAAGGGCGCAGTACCCAGTTGTTGCAGCACCCCGGCCTGCTGGTAAGGGGCCAAAGCCAATGGCCAGTTGCCGCCATAGCGCTTGCGCAAACCAGCCAGCATGGCTGAGGTATCCGCAACGTCGATCACGCTGGGCACGATGGCCATTACTCGCTCGTCGGCCAATGCCGTCAGCCAAGCGCTCCAGCCACGCTTGGAGGCGCCGGTGATGATGAATTGGTTCACCGTGAGCCCTTGCAATTGCAGCTCCTTGACGGCCAGGTCCATTGCCCGGCTTGCCGCTGCAGCCATGGGCACATGCAGGGGCAACTCCGGGGCTGCGGCCCCACGTAGCGCGTGCGCCCAGGTATGCGCTACGGCGTCATCTTCACGCAGGGGCTCGCTGGCATCGCTGAAAGTCACGTACTGGTTGGGCGCGTCGCTGACCATGACCACGGCCATCTGCGTCTTCATGGCGACCTCACGCAATGCGTCGCGAGCGTAGTCCGGGGTTTGCGCCGGACCGTGGCGCACGCCGTTGTTCACCACCAGCAGGGCTTTGCCGGGCACCGCATTGTGCGGGATGTGCAGCTCCACATCATGCTGCCAGCGGCGTGGTTCCACCACCGGCTCCGGCGCCCACGATTGCGAAACCATCTGTAGCCGGCGAAACGCGTAACCAGGCTCGAACACCTGTTCAACCAGCACGGACTCCAACGGGGTTTGGCGTACGTTGTCGATATGGCAGCGCGCAACGTGCTGGGGGCGCAGGCCTGTGCAGTCCTGCAGCGCGCTAGCGGGCAAGCTCGCCACCAGGCAGGGGACGAGGAGCGCGAACCGGTATTTCATGAGTGCTTCCTTATCTAGACATCACTCCACGCTAGGTCACCCTGCCGCCCCCCACAAGGGCGGAAAGCCCATGAGTGGCGTAACTTACGCCTGCTTAAGACATAGACTACAAACCACTTCGCCAAACAAACGAAAACGCCCCCGGCCTTTCGACCGGGGGCGTTTTCATTCAGCCTGAGCTAACTCAGTTCTTGGCTTTCTTGGCAGCGCGGGTACGCTCGCCTTCGTCCAGGATCTTCTTGCGCAGACGGATCGACTTAGGCGTGACTTCGCACAGCTCGTCGTCCTGGATGAATTCCAGGGCCTGTTCCAGGGTGTGGCGAACTGGCGGTACCAGGGCGATGACTTCGTCTTTGCCCGAAGCACGCATGTTGTCCAGCTTCTTGCCCTTGGTCGGGTTCACGCCCAGGTCGTTGTCACGGCTGTTCAGGCCGATGATCTGACCGTTGTAGATCTCCTGGCCGTGTTCAACGAACAGCTTGCCGCGAGCCTGCAGGGTTTCCAGCGAGTAGGTCAGTGCCTTGCCGGTCTCGACCGAAACCAGAACACCGTTCAGGCGGCCAGACATCTGGCCCGACTTCATGGTGTCGTAGCGGTCGAAGATCGAGGTCAGGATGCCTGCACCGTTGGTCAGGGTCAGGAACTGGTTACGGAAGCCGATCAGACCACGGGCTGGAATGTTGTATTCCAGGCGAACACGGCCCTTGCCATCCGGCACCATGTTGGTCAGGTCACCCTTACGCAGGCCCATCTCTTCCATGACCTTGCCCTGGGATTCTTCAGGGATGTCGATGGTGACGTTCTCGAACGGTTCCTGCTTCACGCCGTCGACTTCGCGGATGATCACTTCAGGGCGGCCAACAGCCATCTCGAAGCCTTCACGACGCATGGTTTCGATCAGTACCGACAGGTGCAGCTCGCCACGGCCCGATACCTTGAACTTGTCAGGGGAATCGGTTTCCTGAACGCGCAGGGCTACGTTGTACAGCAGCTCCTTGTCCAGACGGTCCTTGATGTTGCGGCTGGTGACGAACTTGCCTTCTTTACCGCAGAACGGCGAGTCGTTGACCTGGAAGGTCATCGAAACAGTTGGCTCGTCAACGGTCAGCGGCTTCATCGCCTCTACCGCGTCCGGGGCGCACAGGGTGTCGGAGATGAACAGCTCATCGAAACCGCTGATGCAGACGATGTCGCCAGCCTGGGCTTCTTCGACGTCGACGCGGTGCAGGCCGTGGTGGCCCATCAGTTTCAGGATACGGCCGTTACGTTTCTTGCCGTTGGTGTCGATGGCGACCACCGGGGTGTTCGGCTTGACGCGACCACGGGCGATACGGCCAACGCCGATAACACCGAGGAAGCTGTTGTAGTCCAGTGCGGAGATCTGCATCTGGAACGGGCCGTCACGGTCAACAGACGGTGCAGGTACGTTGTCGACGATCGACTGGTACAGCGCGGTCATGTCTTCGCCCATGGCGGTGTGGTCCAGACCGGCAATGCCGTTCAGGGCCGAGGCGTAGACGACTTTGAAGTCCAGCTGTTCATCGGTGGCACCGAGGTTGTCGAACAGGTCGAAGATCTGGTCCAGAACCCAGTCCGGACGCGCGCCCGGGCGGTCAACCTTGTTGATCACGACGATGGGCTTGAGGCCGGCTTCGAAGGCCTTCTTGGTCACGAAGCGGGTTTGCGGCATCGGGCCGTCCTGGGCGTCGACCAGCAGCAGCACCGAGTCGACCATCGACATTACACGCTCGACCTCGCCACCGAAGTCGGCGTGGCCGGGGGTGTCGACGATGTTGATGTGGTAGCCGTTCCAGTTGATAGCGGTGTTCTTCGCCAGAATGGTAATACCGCGCTCTTTTTCCTGGTCGTTGGAGTCCATGACGCGCTCGTCGTTGAGCTCGTTACGCTCCAGGGTGCCGGACTGACGCAGGAGTTTGTCGACCAGGGTGGTTTTACCATGGTCAACGTGGGCGATGATGGCGATGTTACGCAGATTTTCGATCACAAGTGTATCTCGATCAGAGGATTCGGTTGCCGCCCAGTGTAGGCGGCGAATATGTACTGTTTGAGGCTCAGCGGGCCCGGCGGTCGGGAGGGCGATGGCGGATACTGCCGCCATACAGCCCCGGCGTCTTATGTCGGACGATAAACACGCACATTGGCATGTCCCTCACTGAGCAGGTGGTGTGCGTGCAAACGGCTCATCACACCCTTGTCGCAATACAGCAAGTACTGGCGCGTGGGGTCCAGGTGCTTGAACTTGCTGTTGATGGCATAGAACGGCATGGCCTGAACCTCGATACCTTCCAGTACCAGAGGCTGATCTTCCTGGGCGTCGGGGTGACGAATGTCGATGACGACCTGGCCTGGCAGCGCCTCGGCCACTTCCTCGATTTCGATGTCCTTGCCCAATTCATCGATTACGTGGTCGATGGAAATGAACTTGGCGCGCTCCAGGGCGCGCTCCAGCACGGCCATGTCGAACTGCTTTTCTTCGTGCTCCATGCGGTGACGCTTGGCATGGGTGGTCGGGTTCACCGAGATCACGCCACAGTATTCCGGCATGTGCTTGGCGAAGTCGGCGGTGCCGATTTCGGTGGCCTGGTCGATGATGTCCTGCTTATGCGTGGCCAGCAGCGGGCGCAGCACCAACTTGTCGGTGGCCGAGTCGATGATCGACAGGTTCGGCAAGGTCTGGCTCGATACCTGGGAAATCGCCTCGCCGGTCACCAATGCGTCGATCTGCAGGCGGTCGGCCATATGCGCGGCACCGCGCAGCATCATGCGCTTGAGGGTCACGCCCATGTAGCTGTTGTCGACCTTGTTGAGGATTTCGCCAACCACTTCCTCGAACGGCACGCTGATGAACAGCACGCGCTGACTGCTGCCGTACTTCTTCCACAGGTAATGGGCCACTTCCATCACGCCCAGCTCGTGGGCACGGCCGCCGAGGTTGAAGAAGCAGAAGTGGGTCATCAGGCCACGGCGCATCATCTGGTAGGCCGCCACGGTAGAGTCGAAGCCACCGGACATCAGCACCAGGGTCTGCTCCAGCGCACCGAGCGGGTAACCGCCAATGCCATTGTGCTGGTTGTGGATCACATACAAGCGCTGGTTGCGGATCTCGATGCGTACCATCACCTCGGGGTTCTTCAGCGAGATACCGGCAGCGCCGCACTGCTGGCGCAGCTGGCTGCCGACGTATCGGTCGACGTCCATCGAGGTGAAGTCATGGTGACCCCCGCGTTTGCAGCGCACGGCGAAGTGCTTGCCGGCCAACAGGTGGCCAAAATGGTGCTTGCACTTGGCGACGATATCGTCGAAGTCACCCAGCGGGTATTCCTCTACCTGCAGGAAATGGGTGATACCCGGGGTGCAGGTGAGGCGCTCGATCATCTCGCGCTGGACCTTCTCGTCTTCGACGCGGGTAACCACTTCGAGGTTGTCCCACACACCATCCACCGCAAGCTCAGGGTCGAGGTCCTTGAGCACGTTGCGGATATTCTTGCCGAGCTGGCGGATGAAGCGCTTGCGCACCGGCCGGCTCTTGATGGTGATTTCTGGGAAGACTTTGACGATGAGTTTCATTGGTTAACAGCGCGCGCAGGGCCTGCCGAAAATGAGGGGCGCGAATTATATCGGAAATTGCTCAGGATTTGAGCAACTTTTGTACAGAAGGTCGGATTTTATTGCCTGTGTCGCCCTCATAGCCGGCAAACCGGCGCCCACAGGTCATTCGCAGGCCTCAAGTGTTGCGCCTTACCGGTGGGCCCCGCTTGCCGGTGATAAGGCCCTCAAAGAAGGCACACCTCCCAAGATTCGCACCATATCGGTGCGTAAATGCCAAAATCCGCATCTAAAGAGTGCACACTTCAATCCCAGCCCCGGGCAAAATGCCCGTAAACGCCCCCTTTTATCCCGCGCTCGCCATTTTCGGGCACTGGCATGCAATTTGCTCCCTTGTGAGGCAGGTAAGCTTGGCCGACTATCCGCGCCCAGCAACACCCTTTTTCCAGGGCAGCGGCCCACCGCGCTCTAGACCATCCGGAGGACAACATGTCGAAGTCGGTTCAACTCATCAAAGATCATGACGTCAAGTGGATTGATCTGCGTTTCACGGACACCAAAGGTACTCAGCACCACGTGACCATGCCGGCGCGCGATGCGCTGGACGAAGACTTCTTCGAAGTCGGCAAGATGTTCGACGGCTCCTCCATCGCTGGCTGGAAAGGCATCGAAGCTTCCGACATGATCCTGATGCCGGTTGACGAGACCGCCGTTCTGGACCCGTTCACCGAAGAACCAACCCTGATCATCACCTGCGACATCGTCGACCCGTCGAGCATGCAGGGCTACGACCGCGACCCACGCGCCATCGCCAAGCGTGCCGAAGAGTACCTGAAGAGCACCGGCATCGGTGACACCGTCTTCGCAGGCCCGGAGCCTGAGTTCTTCATCTTCGACGAAGTCAAGTTCCAGTCGGACATCTCCGGCTCGATGTTCAAGATCTTCTCCGAGCAAGGCTCGTGGATGACCGGCGCTGACGTGGAAGGCGGCAACAAAGGCCACCGCCCAGGCGTGAAAGGCGGCTACTTCCCGGTTCCGCCGTTCGACCACGACCACGAAATCCGTACTGCCATGTGCAACGCACTGGAAGAAATGGGTCAGACCGTCGAAGTTCACCACCACGAAGTGGCAACTGCCGGCCAGAACGAAATCGGCGTCAAGTTCAACACCCTGGTGAAGAAGGCTGACGAAGTACAGGCGCTGAAGTACGTTGTGCACAACGTTGCCGACGCCTACGGCCGTACCGCTACCTTCATGCCGAAGCCACTGTACGGCGATAACGGTTCGGGCATGCACGTTCACATGTCGATCTGGAAAGACGGCAAGAACACCTTCTCCGGCGAAGGCTATGCCGGCCTGTCCGACACCGCCCTGTACTTCATCGGCGGTATCATCAAGCACGGTAAGGCCCTGAACGGCTTCACCAACCCGTCGACCAACTCGTACAAGCGTCTGGTTCCAGGTTTCGAAGCCCCGGTGATGCTGGCCTACTCGGCGCGCAACCGTTCCGCTTCGATCCGCATTCCTTACGTCGGCAGCCCGAAAGCCCGCCGTATCGAAGCCCGCTTCCCGGACCCATCGGCCAACCCGTACCTGGCCTTCGCAGCGCTGCTGATGGCTGGCCTGGACGGTATCCAGAACAAAATCCACCCAGGCGACGCGGCCGACAAGAACCTGTACGACCTGCCGCCAGAAGAAGCCAAGAACATCCCGCAAGTGTGCGGCAGCCTGAAAGAAGCTCTGGAAGAGCTGGATAAAGGCCGTGCGTTCCTGACCAAGGGCGGCGTGTTCTCCGACGACTTCATCGACGCCTTCATCGAGCTCAAGAGCGAAGAAGAAATCAAGGTCCGCACCTTCGTGCACCCGCTGGAATACGAGCTGTACTACAGCTGCTGATCTGATCGGCGCCCGGCGCCGGTGAGCTGATCAAACGGCCTCCCTCGGGAGGCCGTTTTCGTTTCTGCTGTCACCATTTTCGGAAGCGTCCTACCCCCGATGATCTGCCAACACCGCCAAACTCGGGCCTTCACCCTATGCTCTGGAGGTTTGTCATGCGTCATTTCCCCTTCGCCGCAGTGGCTGTATTGGCCCTGACCGGTTGCACTGCAGAAGCCCCGCCGGATACGGCGTTGTCCGCGTTGCTCGACAATATCGAACGGCGCCTGGCCCTGGCTGAAGCCGTGGCGCTGCACAAGTGGGACACAGGCCAGCCCGTGCAGGCAACACTGCGCGAGCAGCAGGTGCTGGCCAATGTCCGTGCTGCCGCACCTGGCCACGGCCTGGCGCCACAACGCGCCGAAGCGTTTTTCGCCGACCAGATGGAAGCCAACAAGTTGCTGCAATACACCCTGCTGTCGGACTGGCACCGCGAGGGCACGGCGCCGCACACGCAACGCCGCGACTTGCAGACAGACATCCGCCCGCAACTGGATGACCTGCAAGGCACACTCCTGCAACGGCTGGCAGCCTTCGACCGTGAGCCCGCGGCAGGCTGCAGCACACGGCTGGCCAAGGAACTGGCCGGCCGGTCCGCGCCCCAGCCACTGCACCAGGCCTTGGTTCGTGCCACGGGTCAACTGTGCGATAAATCCTGAAAGCTCTATGCTCCTTATTGGTGCATTCTTGCGACCGACGCCCTTGAATGCACCCCAAAAAAGGTCACAAGAAACGTTAAACCAGAACATTCTGGTGCGAATCTGCGCAGTTTCGGGTGCTTATCGGACAATTCCGCTTCTTTTCGGAGCTTTGGTTTGTTTCTTGCATTTTATGCACTGAAACTGGAATCAGCGGATTCACTGCGCCCCGGGTTCTGGCTGCACCCTGCCAGACAAGCGCCAAAAGAGGTCAACGACGCCTTATGACCATCAGCGATGCACAGCACCGTCTGCTTCTGGACAACCTGACCACTGCCACGCTATTGCTCAACGGTGAGCTGCGCCTGGAATACATGAACCCCGCTGCAGAAATGTTGCTGGCGGTCAGTGGCCAGCGCAGTCACGGGCAGTTCATCAGCGAACTGTTCACTGAATCGACCGAAGCGCTCAGCTCGTTGCGCCAGGCGGTCGAGCAGGCGCACCCGTTTACCAAGCGCGAAGCACAGCTGACTTCCCTGACCGGGCAGACGATCACGGTTGACTACGCAGTAACGCCAATCCTGCACCAGGGCCAGACCTTGCTGCTGCTGGAGGTGCACCCGCGCGACCGGCTGCTGCGCATCACCAAGGAAGAGGCCCAACTGAGCAAACAGGAAACCACCAAGATGCTGGTGCGGGGCCTGGCTCACGAAATCAAGAACCCCCTTGGGGGCATCCGCGGAGCTGCCCAGTTGCTGGCCCGCGAGCTGCCCGAGGACGGTCTGCGCGACTACACCAATGTGATCATCGAAGAGGCCGACCGCCTGCGCAACCTGGTCGACCGCATGCTGGGCTCGAACAAGCTGCCCTCGCTGGCCATGACCAACATCCATGAAGTACTGGAGCGGGTCTGCAGCCTGGTCGAGGCTGAAAGCCAGGGTTGCATCACATTGGTGCGCGACTACGATCCAAGCCTGCCGGATGTCCTGATCGACCGCGAACAGATGATCCAGGCGGTGCTCAATATCGTGCGCAATGCCATGCAGGCCATTAGCTCGCAGAACGAACTGCGCCTGGGCCGCATCACCTTGCGCAGCCGCGCCTTGCGCCAATTCACCATCGGCCACGTGCGCCATCGCCTGGTGGCCCGGGTGGAGATCATCGACAACGGCCCCGGCATCCCGCTGGAACTGCAAGACACCCTCTTCTATCCCATGGTCAGCGGTCGCCCGGACGGTACCGGGCTCGGCCTGGCCATTACCCAGAACATCATCAGCCAGCACCAGGGCCTGATCGAGTGTGAAAGCCACGCAGGCCATACCGCCTTCTCGATCTACCTGCCTCTGGAACAAGGAGCCACCGCCTCATGAGCCGAAGTGAAACCGTATGGATCGTCGACGATGATCGCTCCATCCGCTGGGTCCTGGAAAAAGCCCTGCAACAGGAAGGCATGACCACCCAGAGCTTCGATAGCGCAGACGGTGTCATGGGGCGCCTGGCCCGCCAGCAGCCGGACGTGATCATTTCCGACATCCGCATGCCGGGGGCCAGCGGCCTCGACCTGCTGGCACAGATTCGCGAGCAGCACCCACGCCTGCCGGTCATCATCATGACCGCCCACTCCGACCTGGACAGCGCGGTGGCATCGTACCAAGGCGGTGCTTTCGAGTACCTGCCCAAGCCGTTCGATGTGGACGAAGCGGTTTCGCTGGTCAAGCGGGCCAACCAGCACGCCCAGGAGCAGCAAGGGCTGGACGTGCCACAGAGCCTGGCACGCACGCCGGAGATCATCGGTGAAGCCCCGGCGATGCAGGAAGTGTTCCGCGCCATTGGCCGCCTCAGCCACTCCAACATCACCGTGCTGATCAATGGCGAGTCCGGTACCGGCAAAGAACTGGTAGCCCACGCCCTGCACCGCCACAGCCCGCGCGCGACGGCACCGTTCATTGCCCTGAACATGGCCGCCATCCCCAAGGACCTGATGGAGTCCGAGCTGTTCGGCCACGAAAAAGGCGCTTTCACTGGCGCCGCCAACCTGCGCCGGGGCCGCTTCGAGCAGGCCGATGGCGGCACCCTGTTCCTCGACGAGATCGGCGACATGCCCGCCGATACCCAGACCCGCCTGCTGCGGGTGCTGGCAGACGGCGAGTTCTACCGGGTCGGCGGCCACGTGCCGGTCAAGGTAGACGTGCGTATCATCGCCGCTACTCACCAGAACCTCGAGTCACTGGTGCAGGCTGGCAAGTTCCGCGAAGACTTGTTCCACCGCCTGAACGTGATTCGCATCCATATCCCGAGGTTGGCTGACCGGCGCGAAGACATCCCCGCACTCGCCCGCCACTTCCTTGCCCGTGCCGCTCAAGAGCTGGCGGTCGAGCCGAAGGTTCTCAAGCCGGAAACCGAGGAGTTCATCCGCAACCTGCCATGGCCGGGCAACGTGCGGCAGATGGAGAACACTTGCCGCTGGATCACCGTTATGGCCTCCAGCCGCGAGGTATTGATTGGTGACTTGCCGCCAGAGTTGCTGAACCTGCCCCAAGACGCGGCACCCGTAACCAACTGGGAGCAGGCGCTGCGCCAGTGGGCTGACCAGGCACTGGCGCGTGGGCAATCCAACCTGCTGGACAGCGCGGTGCCAAGCTTTGAGCGGATCATGATCGAGACCGCCCTCAAGCACACCGCCGGCCGGCGCCGCGATGCGGCGCTGTTGCTGGGCTGGGGGCGCAACACCCTGACCCGCAAGATCAAGGAACTGGGGATGAATGTGGCGGGTGGCGATGACGAGGAAGGTGACGAGCACTGAGCATCAGGTTAACCCTCGAGATCTTTGGGGCTGCTGCGCAGCCCTGTCGCGACACAAGGCCGCTCCTACACGATTCATCTCTGCCTCCGGGCTGATGCGTTACCTGTAGGAGCGGGTTCACCCGCGAAAGGGCCAGGCCTGCGGGCCAGTTTCTGCCAGGCATTGTGCATTGCCGGTACCACCGTATTCGCGGGTGAACCCGCTCCTACATCGATAGATGATGCCGGCCCGACTCCGCAGGACTGCCGGCCACCCCCGCCCATTCTAACCGGCCTTGTGCCGCGACAGGGCCGCAAAGCGGCCCCAGCTGTTTCAGCCTTCCGATGCACCGTTCCTGTGCCCGCTGCACCTCGCCAAGGCACAAACCCCCTCAAAAACCGGCCGAATCCCCCTCAAAACCCAGTATTTCCGGGTTTTGTAAAATTGGCACGCCCCCTGCAATAGCTAATACATACCCAGTTTCGGGGGCCCTGGTACAGGCAGGCCGGGTGAACCCCTCTTTTATTAGCAGCACCGCCGTTTTTGGGGACCTCGGTACAGGCAGGCCGGGCCATCCCCCCTTTACACGCAGTACGCCGTAGCCCTTTTGGGGACCCTGGTACAGGCAGGCCGGGATATCCCCTCTTTTATTCCTGCAGGCTCACCTGCAGCCGCCAGCGCCCAGCGTCTTCTGCACCGGCCCATTGGCCGTGCAGGGGGCGCGCGGCCACCACCGTCAGCAACAACCCCTCCTGGCTGTTCTGCAGCCGCCAGCTTACCGGTTTGCCATTCAGGCTCAATTGGCCCTGCCGGGCCGTGCCCTGGGCCTGGAACAGCACAGCCACCGTGCCCTGGACGTTCTCCGCGTGCAGCTTGGGTTCTTCGTTGAACCACAGCGCCAGACCATCCGGCAGCACCTCTACCTGCTGCAACTGGCGTTCCACAGGGGCGGTCAGGCGGCCGATCATCAGCCCCACCATTACCCCGACGATCGCCAGCGACAGCAGCATGCGCGGCAACGCCTTCGAACGCACATCCGGTTCGGGGGTAGAATGCCCGTCATCCTCTTGCTTGGAGCCGTGCATGTTTCACGTCATCCTTTTTCAACCAGAAATTCCGCCGAATACCGGCAATATCATTCGCCTGTGCGCCAACAGTGGCTGCCACCTGCACCTGATCGAACCCATCAGCTTCGAACTGGATGACAAGCGCCTGCGCCGCGCGGGGCTGGATTACCACGAGTATGCCACGCTCAAGCGCCACCAGAGCCTGGCCGAATGCCTGGAAAGCCTGGGCAACCCACGGCTGTTCGCCTTTACCACCAAAGGCTCGCACCCGTTCCACGAGGTCGCTTACCAGCCAGGTGACGCGTTCCTGTTCGGGCCGGAGAGCCGCGGGCTGCCGGCAGAAGTCTTGGACAGCCTGCCCGCCGAGCAACGCCTGCGCCTGCCCATGCGCCCAGGCTGCCGCAGCCTGAACCTGTCCAATACGGTGGCGGTGACGGTCTATGAGGCGTGGCGGCAGAACGGGTTTGCCGGGAGCTGATGTGTAAGCCTGCACTGGCCCTATCGCCGGCAAGCCGGCTCCCACAGGGACCACGTGCGGCTTCCCACACAGGCAACAAAAAAGCGCCCCGAGAGGCGCTTTTCCGATACCGGCAGCAGTTACTGAACGGTTGGCGCTTCGCCGGCTTCCTGCATGCGCTGCATTTCTTGCGCGTACAGGGCGTCGAAGTTGACCGGCGACAGCATCAGCGCAGGGAACGAACCACGGGTCACCAAGCTGTCCAGGGTCTCGCGGGCATACGGGAACAGGATGTTCGGGCAGAACGCACCCAGCGTGTGGCTCATCGAAGCAGCATCGAGGTTGGCGATGAGGAAGATACCCGCCTGCTGCACTTCAGCGATGAACGCGACTTCGTCGCCGTTCTTCACGGTGACCGACAGGGTCAGCACCACCTCATGGAAGTCGCCTTCCAGGGCCTTTTGCTTGGTGTTCAGGTCCAAGGCAACGCTCGGCTCCCAGGTCTGACGGAAGATCTGCGGGCTTTTCGGGGCCTCGAACGACAGGTCGCGCACATAGATGCGCTGCAGGGAGAACTGAGGGCTGTTGTCTTCTGCAGCAGCGCCGTTGGTCTGTTGGTCAGTCATGGCAGATCCTTATCCTAATGTTTTCGAATGCAGTGCAAATCAGGCCGCCAGCAACGCGTCGAGCTTGCCGGCGCGTTCCAGGGCATAGAGGTCATCGCATCCACCGACATGGGTACTGCCGATCCAGATCTGCGGCACCGACGTGCGGCCGGCTTTCTGGGCCATCTCGGCGCGCAGTTGCGGTTTGCCGTCGACCTTGATTTCCTCGAATGCCACGCCCTTGCTCTCGAGCAGGTACTTGGCACGCATGCAGTAGGGGCAGTAGTCGCTGGAATAAACGATGACGGGCTTCATATCACTTCACCAGGGGCAGGTTATCGGCTTTCCAGCTGGAAACGCCACCGCTCAGCTTGGCGGCGTTGTAACCGGCCTTGAGCAGGTCGCGGCAGATGCTGCCGGACTGCTGGCCCATCGCGTCGACGACGATCAGGGTCTTCTCTTTGTGCTTGTCCAGCTCGGCCATGCGGTTGGCCAGCTTGTCCTGCGGAATGTTCACCGCACCCACGATGTGACCGGCGGAGTACTCCTTGGCCGGGCGGATATCGATCACCAGCGCCTTCTCGGCATTGACCAGGGCAGTCAGCTGGCCGTTGCTCAGGCTCTGCCCGCCACGGCGGATTTCATTGATGAGCAGCAGGACCAGCAGAATGAAGAAGATCGCAACCAGGATGTAGTGATCTGTCGCGAATTGAATCAGGTGAGCAACCATCAGCGGTGTTCCAGGCGATTGAAAATGCCGGCCAGTATACACAGCCCCTTGGTACCACCAAAGCCCGACGGGCCGGCCACCAGACCAGCTTCATGTTGCCAGCGCACGCGCGCCGGTCGGGGGATGGGACGATTATTCGCCGCACGTGGCGTATTTGCCCTAAAATGCGTTTCTTTATCATCTTTGAACAACCGTGAGTTTGATTGATGACGAGTACGCCCAAACCCCTGGTCCTGATCATCCTGGATGGCTTCGGCCACAGCGAAAGCCCTGAATACAACGCCATCTACGCCGCTAACACGCCGGTCTACGACCGCCTGCGCGCCAGCCAGCCGCATGGCCTCATTTCCGGCTCGGGCATGGATGTCGGCCTGCCGGACGGGCAGATGGGCAACTCCGAAGTCGGTCACATGAACCTGGGCGCGGGCCGCGTCGTCTACCAGGACTTCACCCGGGTAACCAAGGCCATCCGCGACGGTGAGTTCTTCCACAACCCGGTGCTCACCGGTGCGGTGGACAAGGCTGCCGGTGCCGGCAAAGCCGTGCACATCCTTGGCCTGCTGTCCGATGGCGGCGTGCACAGCCACCAGGACCACATCGTTGCCATGGCCGAACTGGCCGCGCAGCGCGGTGCGGAAAAAATCTATCTGCACGCCTTCCTCGATGGCCGTGACACCCCGCCACGTAGCGCCCAGTCGTCCATCGAGCTGCTCGACGCCACCTTCGCCAAGCTGGGCAAGGGCCGCATCGCCAGCCTGATCGGCCGCTACTACGCCATGGACCGCGACAACCGCTGGGACCGCGTCAGCGCCGCCTATAACCTGATCGTCGACAGCAGCGCCGAATACACCGCTGACACCGCCGTGGCAGGCCTGCAAGCGGCCTACGCCCGTGACGAGAGCGACGAGTTCGTCAAGGCCACGCGCATCGGCGCAGCAGTCAAGGTCGAAGACGGCGATGCCGTGATCTTCATGAACTTCCGCGCCGACCGCGCTCGCGAGTTGTCGCGCGCCTTCGTCGAGCCCGATTTCACCGAATTCGCCCGTGCACGCCTGCCAAAAATGGCGGCCTACATCGGCCTGACCCAGTATTCGGCGAAAATCCCGGCACCCGCTGCCTTTGCCCCGTCCAGCCTGAACAACGTACTGGGCGAGTACCTGGCAAAGCACGGCAAGACCCAACTGCGTATCGCCGAAACCGAAAAATACGCCCACGTCACCTTCTTCTTCTCCGGTGGCCGCGAAGAGCCATTCGAAGGCGAAGAGCGCATCCTGATCCCATCGCCGAAGGTCGCCACCTACGACCTGCAGCCGGAAATGAGCGCACCGCAAGTGACCGACCGCATTGTCGAAGCCATCGAGCAACAGCGCTTCGACGTGATCGTGGTCAACTACGCCAACGGTGACATGGTCGGCCACACCGGCGTGTTCGAAGCGGCAGTCAAGGCTGTCGAAGCGCTGGACAACTGCGTTGGCCGCATTGTCGAGGCGCTGGACAAGGTCGGTGGCGAAGCGCTGATCACTGCCGACCACGGGAACGTCGAGCAGATGGAAGACGAGTCCACCGGTCAGGCCCACACCGCACACACCACCGAGCCGGTGCCGTTCATCTATGTCGGCAAGCGCAACGTGAGAGTGCGTGATGGCGGCGTGTTGGCCGATGTTGCGCCGACCATGTTGAAGCTGCTGGGGCTGGAAAAGCCTGCCGAAATGACCGGTACTTCGATTCTGGTCGACGCCTGACGGCTGCAAGCTGCAAGCTGCAAGCTGCAAGCTGCAAGCTGCAAGCGAGAGGTTGCGCGCTTTTTCTTGCCGCTTGTAGCTTCACGCTTGCAGCTGATTCAATTTGCCCGCCCAGGCGGGCATACTAGGCCAGTCTCCATCCTTGGTACGCCAAACCCCATGCTTCGCGCCCTGATCCTCCTAGCCTTGTCATGCCTGCTCAGCCCGGCCTTTGCCGATGAGCGCGCACAGACCCAGCAGCAACTGGACGCCACCCGCCAGGACATTGTCGAGCTCAAGAAAACACTGGGCAAGCTCCAGGAAGAAAAAGCCGGTGTGCAAAAGGACCTCAAAGCCACCGAGACCGACATCGGCAACCTCGAAAAGCAGGTGGAGGCACTGCAGCAAGCGCTAAAAAAGACCGAGGGCGAGCTGGAGCGCCTTGAAACCGAGAAAAAAAAACTCCAGACCGCCCGCGTTGAACAGCAACGGCTGATCGCCATTCAAGCCCGCTCGGCCTACCAGAACAACGGTCGCGAGGAATACCTCAAGCTGCTGCTCAACCAGCAGAACCCAGAGAAATTCGCCCGCACCCTGACCTACTACGACTACATGAGCAAGGCGCGCCTGGAGCAGCTGCGCACCTTCAACGAAACCCTCCGCCAGCTGGCCAGTGTCGAGCAGCAAATGTCTGCTCAACAGCAACAGCTGCTGGCCCAGCGTGCCGACCTCGACAGCCGCCGCCAGGCCCTGGAGAGCGAACGCGGCAAGCGCCAGCAGGTGTTGGCCAAGCTCAACAGCGACATGAAAGACCGCGACCAGAAGCTCCAGGCCCGTGAACAGGACCAGGCCGACCTGGCCAAAGTCCTCAAGACCATCGAGGAAACCCTGGCACGCCAGGCCCGCGAGGCTGAAGAGGCACGCAAGAAAGCCTTGTTGGCGCAGCAGGAAGCGGAAAAACGCCGGCAGCAAGAGGCCCTTGCCGCCGCTGCGCGCAATCAGGCGCGCGAGCCTGAAGCGCCGGCAGAGCCGCCGAAAAAGGCCCGTACCACCCTCGGGCCGATGGTTTCCAGCGACGGTGCCAACTACGGCGGTGCATTTTCTGCAGCACGGGGCAAACTTCCTTGGCCAGTCAATGGTCGATTGCTGGCACGCTTCGGCGATGCACGCGGCAACGATGCCCGGGCCAAATGGGACGGCGTGATGATCAGCGCCAACCCTGGCACACAAGTGCGCGCCGTGCACGGCGGGCGCGTGGTGTTCGCCGACTGGTTGCGCGGCGCCGGGCTTCTGGTCATTCTCGATCATGGCAACGGTTACCTGAGCCTGTACGGCCATAACCAGAGCCTGCTGAAAAGTGCCGGTGACATCGTCAAGGCCGGTGAAGCCATATCCACCGTCGGCGACAGCGGTGGCCAGGACGCGGCAGGCTTGTACTTCGCCATCCGCCAGCAGGGCCGGCCTACCGACCCTTCGCAGTGGTGCCGGGGTTAGTCAACTTTCTACGGCGCGGCCCAAAGGCTGCACCGATGCTCCGCAGGGAGCGCTTACAGGATCAGGAGTCCGTTCGACATGCTGCACTCGCCTCGTCTCACCCAGCTGGCCCTGTCCATCGCCCTGGCGGTCGGCGCGCCCCTGGCCACTGCCGCGGAGCCGGCCAAGGCGGCAGCTGTGCCGGCCACCGAGGTCACTGCCAAGGCGCCACTGCCACTGGAAGAGCTGCGCACCTTCGCCGAAGTGATGGACCGCATCAAGGCCGCCTATGTCGAGCCGGTGGACGACAAGACCCTGCTGGAGAACGCCATCAAGGGCATGCTCAGCAACCTGGACCCCCACTCGGCCTACCTGGGCCCCGAGGACTTCCAGGAACTGCAGGAGAGCACCAGCGGCGAGTTCGGCGGGCTGGGTATCGAAGTGGGCCAGGAAGATGGCTTCATCAAGGTGGTCTCGCCGATCGATGATACCCCGGCCTCGCGTGCAGGCGTCCAGGCCGGCGACCTGATCGTCAAGATCAACGGCGCCCCGACCCGCGGCCAGACCATGACCGAAGCGGTGGACAAGATGCGCGGCAAGGTCGGCGACAAAATCACCCTGACCCTGGTTCGCGACGGCGGTAACCCCTTCGACGTGACCCTGGCCCGCGCCGTGATCCAGGTCAAGAGCGTGAAGAGCCAGCTGCTGGAAAACGACTACGGCTATATCCGCATCACCCAGTTCCAGGTCAAGACCGGCGACGAGGTGGGCAAAGCCCTGGCCAAGCTGCGCAAGGACAACGGCAAGAAACTGCGCGGTGTGGTGCTCGACCTGCGCAACAACCCGGGTGGTGTGTTGCAATCGGCCGTGGAAGTGGCCGACCACTTCCTCACCAAGGGCCTGATCGTCTACACCAAGGGCCGCATCGCCAATTCCGAACTGCGCTTCTCGGCCGACCCGGCCGACGCCAGCGAAGGGGTGCCACTGGTGGTGCTGATCAACGGTGGCAGCGCCTCGGCTTCGGAAATTGTGGCAGGCGCACTGCAAGACCAGAAGCGCGCCGTGCTGATGGGCACCGACAGCTTCGGCAAAGGCTCGGTACAAACCGTGCTGCCATTGGCCAATGACCGCGCCCTGAAGCTGACCACCGCTCTGTACTTCACCCCCAATGGCCGTTCGATCCAGGCCCAGGGTATCGTCCCCGACATCGAAGTACGTCAGGCCAAGCTCACTGCCGAGGTCGACACCGACAACTTCAAGGAAGCCGACCTGCAGGGCCACCTGGGCAACGGTAACGGCGGCGCCGACCGCCCGACTGGCAGCAGCAAGCGCAAGGAGCGCCCACAGGACGACGACTTCCAACTGAGCCAGGCACTGAGCCTGCTCAAAGGCCTCAACATCACCTCGGGCAAATGATCCGGCCCATGCGGTACCTGCTGTGCCTGGTGTTCTGCCTGTTGGCCGGGGTCGCGCAAGCGGCACCGGCCGGCAAGGCCTACATGAGTATCATCATCGACGACCTTGGCCAGAGCCCCGAACGGGACAGCCGCACCTTGGCCCTACCCGGCCCGGTGACCATGGCCATCATGCCCGACACCCCGCATGCAACCGACTTCGCCCGCCAAGCGCACAAGGCCGGCAAAACGGTGATCCTGCACATGCCAATGGACCCGGCCACCGGGCCCTATGCCTGGCACCCCGGCATCGCCGGCGCAGAGCTGGCCCGGCGCCTGGACAGCGCGCTGCTCAAGGTGCCTTACGCGGCCGGCATCAACAACCATATGGGCAGCCGCATGACAGCCCAGCGCGAACCCATGGCCTGGCTGATGGGCGAATTGCAGCGCCGCCACCTGTTCTTCGTCGACAGCCGCACCAGTGCCGCCACCGTCGCGGCTGCAGAGGCACAGGCGCAAGGCTTGGCGCATGTCTCGCGGGATGTGTTTCTCGATGACGTGCGCACCACCGAAGCCATTACCGGGCAGCTGCAACAAGGCGTGGCCCTGGCGCACAAGCAAGGCTCGGCAGTGCTGATCGGCCACCCTTACCCGCAAACGCTCGAGGTTCTGGCCCGCGAACTGCCTCGCCTGAAAAGCCAGGGCATCACGCTGCTGGGCCTGCCACAGATGATCGCCGAGCGGAGCAACCAGGCCATGCCGGCACATGGCCGGCAGGGCCGCTACAGCAACCGATGAGCCTGGGTTCGGCCAGAGGCAAGCCGCCCCGAGCCTACTATGCTGTTGGAGGATTGAAAGGAACGATCCCCGTGGCTTGCTGTAGCGTCAGCTTGCCACGGTAAAGCTGCTGCCCTGTATCCTTGGCAACCTGGCTGCTCAGGAAACGCTGGGCCCACACTTTCAGGTGTCCTGAAGTAACTTCCCAGGGGAAGGCAGCCTGCGACCGCAAATGGAAATGCACAGCCCAGAGTTTATGGTTGTTTGACAAGAGCTGTACCAGGTACTCATCGAAAGCGCTAGTGTCGTTCATAACATGCCGCTTGAGGTATACGACCTTGATCGCCCCCAAATCGTGAAGATAGCGCAGAGCTTCGGCAGTGGGGCGGCTGGTGTGGGTGTACAGGGCGGTAAGTTGCTCCTCCTTCTCTGTACGCAGCGCATTCACTTCCTGTTCCAAGGTCCTGATCAGCGCATCGTCGCCACCGGCGGCGCGCAGTACGCTCACTGCCTCGGTCAGTTTGCTCAGCTGAAGGTCGTATATCCTGGCAACCAGCGGCCCGCTGATATCGATCTGGACATAGGCCTTGGCTGAGGCTCGCTGGGCATTGCTCTCATTCAGTAGAGACTGCACCCAACCAGCGAGATCGGCTAAGGGGGCTTCGTCGGATAACGATGGCTGCTGGACCTCGCGCTCGCGCCACTGGCCATCTACTTGTTCAAAGGTGGCCAATACCTTATTGCTGATCTTCTCACGCACCTCGAGCAAGGATTGCCCTTCGATAACATCGCCGATCATCAGTTGGCCCTGGGCATTACGCACCAACCGCTGCGGCACGCGGGCCGCCGGATAAGGCCTACGAGCGATCGGTAAATGGGGGCGATCCTGTTCATCATACGCAGTGCTCAGACGTACGTTCACATCGAGCTTGAGTTTGCGGATGTGCTCCCGATAGCGGTCGATCATGGCCGGTTCGATCAACGCCCCACCCTCCCGGCGAACGCGATCGCTGTTGACCAGCGCAGCACTGTACTCGTCCCAGGCTTCGTGCAGGATGACGATCCTGTCCTGGGCGGGCAGGTTGGAGAAGGCCAGCTCGCCGTGGGCTTCGGCCGCGTTGCGCAGCCTTGGGCTGGCCAGGGCAGCTTTGTAGTCTGCAATTACGTCCGGCCGGTCGTTTTCCACGTGCAGCGCCAGCTCGGCCAGATTCATCACCTGGTGGAAACGCAGTTGAACTGTACTGACGGTGCGCTTGGCAATTATCTCTGCGACGGTGCGTTTGTTGTTGCCACTCCAATCCTCTACCTCGAAATCGTCCGGCGTTTCGGTCAACAATTTATCCAGCTGCTCACTCCCGACCAACATGCGATCCTGCACGTCGATCACGACTTGCTGTTTGACGCGCAACTTCTCATACAAATCCGCGGATTCGCGGACTGGCCGCCCATACAGTGCGTTTTGCATCTCCACAAGTTCGGGGTAATTGGCAAGGCTCCAGAGCTCGGTGAAAATAACCTCGGCATCGTTGATAGCGCTGTTGCGAACGCCTTTATCGTGCTCGGCAAGCACCCCGTCCCAGCCGCCCTCTCTCCGCTCACTAGCAAATTTTTCTTCTTGCATGGTTGCGTGTAGCGCCAGTATTTCAATATCGGCGCTGACCGCAGCTTCCAGCTCCTTCAGCGTCAGGCTCATCTGGGTGAAGTGGTCCTGCTCGAACGTAATCATGCGCTCATCGTAAAGCCCGAGCGTTGTGCGCAACTGCGACTTCCCCGCCTCGTCTTCGGCGGGCAACGCGGCCAGCCTTTCGGATGCGCTGGCCCGGAGCCCCTTGAGTTTCTGCAGGTTTTTGCGCAATTCGTCCGCAGCCTTTGCAAGAGGCCGGGCTTGCTCTCTGGCCTCCCGGGCGCGATTGTCAAGGAGGTTTATCTTTTGGCGCATGTCGCGAAACCGATCCCTCAGCGACTTTTGTGTACGCTCTCGCCCCATGCCGCCCCGCAGACCAAGCGCCGTGTCCACACGCCACACGCCGTCGACGAAACGCAGCCAGGGCCCCGCGGCTCCGCCACCATCGACCACCCGTACACCCTCTGGCAACCGCTCCACGCGGTAGGTATCACCGGCCAGGGCTACATAATGATCGCCGTCGATCAGATACAAGCCCGCCGCCGTGCCGTGGTTCAAGGGCTGCACGCCCGCAAGCGAGACCGGTGCACGCATGGCCCTGAGTGCTTCGCGCTGTTCGCGCGGCAGCCAGTTGAAGCCACTCTGACCTCGCCATGAGAAATCGAGCCAGCGGCTCGGCAGCGCTTGGCCAGGCGCAGGCGTTTCCTCGATAGGCGCGATGGCAATTTCGGCAAATGCGCCGCGCTGCGCTTCAGGCCCCTCGACCTCCGCCGCACCGGGCAATGCATAGGCGGGAAAGGCTTTGGCGGGTTGCCTGGCATGCAGCAACACCATGCCCAGGTTCAATATCAGGTCAACCGTTGCCGCCGACCGATCGAACTCATTGCCCCGTTCCAAGGCCTCAATGTCTTGCTGCAACGCGTTCAGCAATTGCACCAACCAGGCCACCGCGGCCACCGGCCCCCGAAGCCCCAAGGTCACGACATCGAACAACAGCCATGCCCCCTCGCACAATGTCTGCCAGCGGCTCTCGGCGTTGGACACAGACTGTTCATCAGCGAGCGTCAGCAGCAGGTCCCGATTGGCTGTATAAAGTTTCTCGTCAATGTTGCCACGCCAGTATTCGATCGCCAGCCTGGCAGGTTCCGGACGCTCAGGCAGCACATAGGGGTCGATGCCGATGACACTGATGTGCGGTTCGCGGAAACCGCCATGGTCGTAGACAGGCCTGACGCTGGGCTGCATCCAGTCAAGAATACTCTCCTGCAAAAGCTCCGATTCACGCACGTGTTCGAGCAAAGCCGACAGGCTGGCATATTCACGCAGCGTGTCTTTGGCGAACAAAGGCCGGTACAGCAAGACCAGCGAGGGTTCCGCGCAGAACAGGATGTACATGCAGCGTACCGTGTCCGTGACCGAAGACGCTGCGCTACGCTTGAACGCCAACGGAAACAGCATCATGCGCGGCGTGTCGGGGTCAACATGACCTGCGCAATAGTCGACCACGCATTGCAGGCCTGGCTCCTTGATCTTGCCGTCCATCTTGGCAGTGAGCGCAGCCGCGAGCAGTGCTGCACGCCATTCCCGCCCCAGGCGCGTGACCCGGTCCGCGCGCTTGGCCGGATCGTCCAGTTGCGCCGCGACATAGGCAGGATAGTGGCTACCGATGTCCACTTTGGTCACCAGCGCTCTGGCTGCCTCGGCATCGAGCCACGCCGGTGCCTCGCCTCCGCCACGCTGATAAATGCGCTCGATCGCCGCCCCCTTGAGCGACGCGAGGTTGCCAATGGCAAATTCGGTGAGTGTCTTGCTCCCAACGAAAGCCAATGGTTCGCCGCCGCCGGTGCCTGTGCCCGCCCCACCAGGGATCCCACGGGCCAGGTAAAGGTCGAATACAAGATCGTCCGGCGAGCTGTCCACACCGTGATCCTCGCGGATCTGCGTGGTCAGCCGTTGACGGGCGTAATCGGTCAGCGATTGAACGCCATCCAGTGCTGAGACCCCACCCGAGTCGAGCTGGTAAAGCGCGAGCTGCAGCAAGGCAGCGCTGCAGGCAAAAGTGTCCTGCGCACGGGCCATCAACCCAGGGGGAGGTTGCACCGCCGGGGTTTCATCCGGGTACCCCACGAACCAGGAAGAAGGGTCGCCAAGCTGGTCAAAACGCTGCTCAAGGGCCGGAACATCCTGGATATCGGCATAACGCGCAAGCTCGACCCTGGCGAGCACCGTATCGAGCAGCAGCGAGACCTGCTGGGCAAACACATTGCCGGTGGCGGGATAGCGTTGCCAACTCATCCGTTCGAAGGCGTAGCGTTGCGCCAGTTCGTCACGCAAGGCCAGGCCGAACGCGTGCAACGACTGGAAACTGCGTACTATCCCCGAAGGTGCGCACCACAGGATGACCTCACGCTCATCCCACTCGGCGGCTATCAGCATCTGGCATTGCAGTTGATCGTATTGCATGGAGGCACTGGTCAGCCGGGTCTGCACGAAGTACACCGCGGGCTGTTCATCACCGCCGTGCAGCAGGCCGCGGATACAGGCCTGCTCCTGCGGGTCCAGTCCCTGCCAGGGCAAGCTGCGCAGTAGCGCGATCCTGAGCAGCAACTGCAGCCATTCGTCGCGACTGACCCCGGCGCTGCCCTTGCCTCGCCAGTACTCGAGCTGAGCCTCGCAGAAGTGTCGTGGCAAGTCCTCGACCAGCTGGTTCAGGGCTGCTGACAAGTCAGGCAACTGCCGGGTGTCGAACTCGCTCGACGAGCCGGCAAAACGATGGCTGCCGGTCAGCCCGAGGTTGTAATGGCGCCCATCCGCCAGTGGCGCCAGGCTCAACGCCTGAGGGTCGAGCACAGCTTCCAGAACCCGGTCCACAAAGGGTGCGGTGGTCGAGTACGCAGTAGAAGGGTCTGGGCTGTCCAGCATCAGTGGGTCAGCATTTGTCAGGGCAGGCGTGGTGCTGGCCAACCATGGCAGGTTCGACAGCAGCACGCGCAGTAGCTGGGCACTGGCGACCTCGCGCAGGGTCGGCCGGCCGTCGAACTGCCCGGCCACGGCCTGGCGGAAATCGAAGGGGGGTATCTTGTAACTCGTCATGCTGGGTGCCTCCGCTGAAAAACCGCAGGCTGCGGCATTCAGGCGCGATACCCGCGCTACATATTGCTCAAAAAAAAGGCCTTGCACGCGGGCAAGGCCTTTTTTCGTTGCAGCAGCGTCAGCTGTACACTCGCCCCAGCAACTGGCGATGGCTTTCGAACTGGTCCAGCACGTCACGCACGATCTGCTCGGGCGCAAAGCCCATCAGGTCGTACTCCTGGCTGCCGTCGTGCAGGTACACCTCGGCACGGTAGAAGCGTTGACGGACTTCGGGCTCGCCTTCCACCGGCGCCTCGCTCGGCGCCGCCAGGTAGCCGTCCAGGCTCACTTCGTAGACGAACGGGTTACCTTCTTCCATCATCACCCGCAGGCCCATCATGTCGCGCGCCTGGCCAACACGGGACTCCACGTCGAAGCCCAGGGTCTGCAACTGCGCAGCAGCCTCTTTCAGGGCCGGGCTGACCTGCTTGTCCATGAAGCGCTGCACCACGGCCTGGGTCGGCTGCAGCTCCAGCTGGGTCAGCCGCTCACTGAACCCACGTCGGCCACGGGCAGCCAGTTCGGCGCGCTCCTGCTCTACCGCCACGTCCTGTTTCATGGCCTTGTACAGGCCGAACATAAACAGCACCAGCACCACCGAGAACGGCAGGCCTGCCAGCACCACCATCGTTTGCATGGCCTCGAAATTACCGGCGAACAGCAAACCGATGGTCACCAGGGTGATCACCACCGACCAGAACACCACCATCCAGTGTGGGGCATCCTCGTCGACCTTGCCGCCTTTGCAGGACAGGTTGGCCATCATCACCGCACCGGAATCGGCCGGCGTCAGGAACAGCACGAAGCCGACGAACACCGCCACCCCGATCACGAGCTTGGCTGCCGGGAAGTATTCCAGCAGCTGGTAGATCGACATCGAAGGTTGTTCCAGCGCAGTCTTGCCCAGCTCCACCGCGCCCTGGTTGATCACCAGGTCCAGCGCGGTATTACCGAAGATCGACAGCCAGGCCAAGGTGAAGCCCAGCGGGATCAGCAGCACACCCATGACCAGCTGGCGCACGGTGCGGCCTTTGGAAATACGGGCGATGAACATGCCTACGAACGGGCCCCAGGAGATCCACCAGGCCCAGTAGAATACGGTCCACAGGCCCAACCAGCGTTCGGACTTGCCAGCCTCGCCCTCATACACGTACAGGTCGAAGGTTTTCAGCACGATACCGTTGAGGTAATCGCCTACGTTCTGCACGAAGCCGTTCAGCAAGTGCAGAGTCTCGCCGCCCAGCAGGACGAAGATCAGCAAGCCGCTGAACAGCATGATGTTCAGGTTGGACAGGCGGCGAATGCCGTTTTCCACACCCGAAACCGCCGCCACGGTAGCAACGCCAGCCATCACCAGGATCACCACCAGCAGGTTGGTCTTGCTGTGATCCATGCCGAACAGGTACTCCAGCCCGGACGACACCTGCATGGCACCGATGCCCAGGTTGGTGACCAGGCCCAACAGGGTGACGAACATGCCGAAGATGTCCACGGCATTGCCGGCGGCACCCTTGACCCAACGTTCGCCGACCAGGGGGTACAACGCCGAGCGCAGCGCCAACGGCTGGTTATGCCGGTAGGCGAAGTAGCCCACGGCCAGGCCGACCAGCGCATAGATCGCCCAGCCATGCAGGCCCCAGTGCAGGAAGGTCAGCTGCAGGCCCTGGCGCGCGGCTTCGAGGCTTGCCGGGGTGCCCTCTGGGGGATTGAAGTAGTGGTCCAGGGGCTCGGAGGCGCCAAAATACAGCAGCGAAATACCGATGCCCGAGGAGAACAGCATGCCAGCCCAGGCGCCATAGCTGAAGTCGGGCTGGTCGTCCTTGCCGCCGAGCTTGAGGCTGCCGTAATCGGAGAACGCCAGGTAGACGACGAACAGCAGGTAACCGCAGATCACCAGCATGTAGTACCAGCCGAAGGTGCGCGTCAGCCACTTCTGGGCCACGCCCAGCACCTGGCCGGCAGTTTCGGGTACAGCGATCAGCAAGGCAGTCAGAACAAGGATCATCAGCGCGGAGGTGAAGAACACCACGCGGTTGACCCGTACCCTCTCGGCGGGGGGCTTGGTAAGTGAGGCAGAACTCATTGCACGAATGCTCCGGGCAGTGCGGCTGTGGAGGCTAATCATTATTTCCCGAGCAATTGGTGGAATATCCCCACTGCATCAGGTGTTATAAAAGCACCCTGGAAACCGTGATCCCGAATCGATACGTTGCAAAAAACAGACAGGTGGTCTGCTGCAAATGCCACGCTTTACCCGCTGGGTGCGCGCATTCGTCACAGATCACCCCGCCCGCTCCAAGGGCCCGCCGCGGGCCATGGCCACGGGGCAGAATCTGCATTTCGCATCGCTGATGCCCGTCAACGCCTTGTATTCCGGGGGTTACGCGATTTCCTGGGGTGTCAATTCGTGCCTGCTCGACGGCCTGAAAGACTGTCAATGGCACAAATTGTCGCAGAGCTTATTCTTTATTGATTGAACGTTCAATCAAAACAAAATAGACTGGTCTTCGCCGAGTCAGCCGCCTGTCGCCTGCTCGCAGGCCTGAGGAGATAGCAAGATGCCCAAGGTCGGTATGCAACCCATCCGCCGCCAGCAATTGATCGAAGCCACGTTGCAGGCTGTCGACCAGGTCGGCCTGGGGGACGCCAGCATTGCGCTGATTGCCCGTTTGGCCGGGGTGTCGAACGGCATCATCAGTCACTACTTTCGGGACAAGAACGGCCTGATTGCAGCGACGATGGGTTACATCATGAATATGCTCAACGAAGGCGTTCGAGCACGTCGCCAGGCCCTGACGGACGACAGCCCGCGCGCTCACCTGAAAGTGATCATCGAGGGCAACTTCGATGCCAGCCAGGTGAACGGCCCGGCGATGAAAACCTGGTTGGCCTTTTGGGCTTCCAGCATGCACCAGCCCGATTTGCACAGGTTGCAACGGATCAACGACCACCGTTTGTACTCCAACCTGTGTTGCCAGTTTCGCCGTGCCTTGCCGCTTTACCATGCGCGCAAGGCCGCCCGTGGCCTGGCAGCCCTGATCGACGGTCTGTGGCTGCGCGGTGCCCTGTCGGGTGATGCATTCGACACTGGCCAGGCAGTACGGATTGCTTACGAATACATGGATCTACAACTGGCTAAGCAGCACACCCTGGGCACCAACGACCCGGCTGCTGAACTAGCGCGCACGGCCCTTGCCCACCCGGCAGGAGCGTGACGCAAAGCCAAACCACACACTGCACTTGCGAGGACACTATGGCCCGTTTCGGAACGCAAAAACTCTACATTGATGGCGCTTACGTCGACGCTGGCAGCGATGCCACTTTCGAAGCCATCAACCCGGCTACCGGCGAAGTCCTTGCCCACGTGCAGCGTGCGACCGAGGCTGACGTCGAGAAAGCCGTCGAAAGCGCCGAGCGTGGCCAGAAAGTCTGGGCTGCGATGACCGCGATGCAGCGCTCGCGCATCCTGCGCCGCGCCGTCGACATCCTGCGCGAGCGCAACGACGAGCTGGCCATGCTGGAAACCCTGGACACCGGCAAGTCGTACTCGGAAACCCGCTACGTCGACA
Organism: Pseudomonas sp. CJQ_9; assembly: GCF_043106615.1. Classification (NCBI taxonomy): domain Bacteria; kingdom Pseudomonadati; phylum Pseudomonadota; class Gammaproteobacteria; order Pseudomonadales; family Pseudomonadaceae; genus Pseudomonas; species Pseudomonas sp. CJQ_9. Next base: position 54,623 of record NZ_JBICMS010000090.1, read on the forward strand.
TCGTCACCGGCGCCGATGTGCTGGAGTACTACGCAGGCCTGGTACCGGCCATCGAGGGCGAGCAGATCCCGCTGCGTGAATCGTCCTTCGTCTACACCCGCCGCGAGCCGCTGGGCGTGACCGTAGGTATCGGTGCCTGGAACTACCCGATCCAGATCGCCCTGTGGAAATCCGCACCGGCCCTGGCCGCTGGCAACGCGATGATCTTCAAGCCATCGGAAGTCACGTCGCTGACCACCCTCAAACTGGCCGAGATCTACACCGAAGCCGGCCTGCCCAATGGCGTGTTCAACGTGCTGACCGGCAGCGGCCGTGAAGTCGGCACCTGGCTGACCGAGCACCCACGCATCGAAAAGGTTTCCTTCACCGGCGGCACCACCACCGGCAAGAAGGTCATGGCCAGCGCCTCGAGCTCGTCGCTCAAGGAAGTCACCATGGAACTGGGCGGCAAGTCGCCGTTGATCATCTGCGCCGATGCCGACTTGGACAAGGCCGCCGACATCGCCATGATGGCCAACTTCTACAGCTCGGGCCAGGTATGCACCAACGGTACCCGCGTGTTCATCCCCGCTGAAATGAAGGCTGCCTTCGAAGCCAAGATCGCCGAGCGCGTAGCGCGCATCCGCGTTGGCAACCCGGAAGACGAAAACACCAACTTCGGCCCGCTGGTCAGCTTCCAGCACATGGAAAGCGTGCTGGGCTACATCGCCAAGGGTAAAGAGGAAGGTGCCCGCCTGCTGTGCGGCGGCGAGCGTCTGACCACCGGTGAGTTCGCCAAAGGCGCCTTCGTGGCCCCGACCGTGTTCACCGACTGCAGCGACGACATGACCATCGTCAAGGAAGAGATCTTCGGCCCGGTGATGAGCATCCTCACCTATGAAACCGAAGAAGAAGTGATCCGCCGCGCCAACGACACCGACTACGGCCTGGCCGCCGGTGTCTGCACCAACGACATCACCCGCGCCCACCGCATCATCCACAAGCTCGAAGCTGGTATCTGCTGGATCAACGCCTGGGGTGAATCGCCGGCCGAGATGCCGGTCGGTGGCTACAAGCAGTCGGGCGTAGGCCGTGAAAACGGCGTCAGCTCGCTGGCTCAATACACCCGTATCAAGTCGGTACAGGTCGAACTGGGCGGCTACAACTCGGTCTTCTGACCGACAGTTGCAAGCCGCAAGCTTCAAGCTGCAAGTAAGAGCCGGTCGGCGTCAGACCGCCGGCCCTTGCAGATACCATCTATTCGCAAGCTTCGCCCAACTGCTTTTTCTTGCAGCTTGTAGCTAGAAGCTTGCCGCTGCATTTCGGAGAAATGCCATGGAATACGATTACATCATCGTCGGTGCCGGCTCCGCCGGTAACACACTGGCCACCCGCCTGACCGAAGATGCCGGCGTCACCGTACTGCTGCTGGAAGCCGGCGGCCCCGACTACCGCTTCGACTTCCGCACCCAGATGCCAGCAGCCCTGGCCTTCCCGCTGCAAGGGCGCCGCTACAACTGGGCCTACGAGACCGACCCGGAGCCGTTCATGGACGGCCGCCGCATGGAGTGCGGCCGCGGCAAGGGCCTGGGTGGTTCGTCGCTGATCAACGGCATGTGCTACATCCGCGGCAACGCCATGGACTTCGACGGCTGGGCAGAACTGCCAGGCCTGGAAGACTGGACCTACCTCGACTGCCTGCCGTACTTCCGCAAGGCCGAAACCCGCGATATCGGCCCTAACGACTACCACGGCGGTGACGGCCCGCTCAGTGTCGCCACCCCCAAAGCCGGCAACAACCCGCTGTTCAACGCAATGGTCGAAGCCGGTGTGCAGGCCGGTTACCCGCGTACCGAAGACCTCAACGGCTACCAGCAGGAAGGTTTTGGTCCGATGGACCGTTCGGTGACCAAGAACGGCCGCCGCTCCAGCACCGCCCGTGGCTACCTGGACCAGGCCAAGAAACGCCCGAACCTGACCATCGTGACCCACGCCCTCAGCGACCGTGTGCTGTTCGAAGGCAAGCGCGCGGTTGGCGTCACCTACTTGGTGGGCGACAGCGAAGAGCGCGTAGAAGCCCGTGCCCGCAAGGAAGTGATCGTCAGCTCCGGCGCCATCGCTTCGCCGCAGCTGCTGCAGCGCTCCGGCGTCGGCCCGCGTGCCCTGCTGGAAAGCCTCGACATTCCGGTGGTGCACGACCTGCCGGGCGTGGGTGAAAACCTGCAGGACCACCTGGAGCTTTACCTGCAGTACGCCTGCACCCAGCCGGTGTCGCTGTACCCGTCGCTGCTGTGGTGGAACCAGCCGGCCATTGGTGCCGAGTGGCTGTTCAACGGCACCGGCATCGGCGCCAGCAACCAGTTCGAAGCTGGCGGTTTCATTCGCAGCCGCCCTGAATTCAAGTGGCCGAACATCCAGTACCACTTCCTGCCGGTGGCGATCAATTACAACGGTTCCAATGGCGTGAAGGAGCATGGTTTCCAGGCGCACATGGGTTCGATGCGCTCCCCTTCCCGCGGCCGCATCCAGGCCAAGTCGAAAGACCCGCGCCAGCACCCGAGCATCCTGTTCAACTACATGTCCTCCGAGCAGGACTGGCAGGAATTCCGTGACGGCATCCGCCTGACCCGCGAAATCATGGCCCAGCCGGCACTGGACCCGTACCGTGGGCGCGAAATCAGCCCCGGCGCGCATGTGCAAACCGATGAAGAGCTGGACAAGTTCATCCGCGAGCACGCCGAAACCGCCTTCCACCCGTCCTGCTCGTGCAAGATGGGCACCGACGACATGGCGGTGGTCGATGGCGAAGGCCGTGTGCACGGTATGCAGGGCCTGCGCGTAGTGGATGCTTCGATCATGCCGTTGATCATCACCGGCAACCTCAACGCCACCACGATCATGATCGCCGAGAAAATCTCGGACAAGATCCGGGGTCGCAAGCCGTTGCCACGCAGCACCGCCAAGTACTACGTGGCAGGTGATGCCCCGGTCAAAGGCAAGCCTATGCGTGAAGTGAAGCAGGCGTAAGCCTGCACCGGCCGCATCGCCGGCAAGCCGCCTCCCACAGGTTGAGCACCGGCAACATGACAAAAGGCACCCACCGCGGTGCCTTTTTCACATCTGCAGAAACGCTTTACATGCTGCCAATTCATCAGGTTAGAATCGATTGGCACGCGACTTGCCAGTCATTCCCCTTTCCCGCGTTGTCCTGGAGTACCTGCCTTTGGATGCCAGCACCATCAACAGCCTGTTTCTGATCGGCGCATTGCTGGTGGGCGCGAGTATTCTGGTCAGTTCGCTGTCGTCGCGCCTGGGCATCCCTATTCTGGTCATCATTCTCGCCGTGGGCATGGTCGCCGGTGTCGATGGTGGCGGCATCATCTTCAACAACTACCCGACCGCCTACCTGGTGGGCAACCTCGCCCTGGCGGTGATCCTGCTCGACGGCGGCCTGCGCACACGGGTGGCGAGCTTTCGCGTAGCGCTATGGCCGGCTCTGTCGCTGGCCACGGTCGGGGTCATGATCACCACAGCCCTGACCGGCCTTGTCGCTGCCTGGCTGTTCAACCTGAGCCTGATCCAGGGCCTGCTGATCGGCGCCATCGTCGGCTCCACCGACGCCGCAGCGGTGTTTTCGCTGCTGGGCGGCAAGGGCCTGAACGAACGGGTCACCGCCACCCTGGAGATCGAGTCGGGCAGCAACGACCCGATGGCGGTCTTCCTGACAGTTACGCTGATCGACATGATTGCCAGCGGCCAGACCGGCCTGCACTGGAGCCTGCTTGCCCACCTGCTGCGCGAGTTCGGCATCGGCGGGTTGCTGGGCCTGGGCGGCGGCTGGCTGATGCTGCAACTGGTCAACCGGATCAACCTGGCCGGTGGCCTCTACCCCATCCTGGTGGTGGCCGGTGGCCTGGTGGTGTTCTCGCTGACCAACGCTCTGCACGGCAGCGGCTTCCTGGCTGTGTACCTGTGCGGCCTGGTGCTGGGCAACAAGCCGATCCGCAGCCGCCATGGCATCCTGCACATGCTCGACGGCATGGCCTGGCTGGCGCAGATCGGCATGTTCCTGGTCCTGGGGCTGCTGGTGACACCGCACGACCTGCTGCCCATTGCCCTGCCGGCACTGGGCCTGGCGTTGTGGATGATCCTGGTGGCGCGGCCTCTGTCGGTGGTGGCGGCATTGCTGCCGTTCAAGGCCTTCCACGGCCGCGAAAAAGGCTTCATCTCGTGGGTTGGCCTGCGCGGCGCGGTGCCGATCATTCTCGCGGTGTTCCCGCTGATGGCCGGCCTGCCGGACGCCCAGCTGTTCTTCAACCTGGCTTTCTTCATCGTGCTGGTGTCGCTGCTGGTGCAAGGCACCAGCCTGCCGTGGATGGCCAAGCTGCTGAAGGTGACGGTACCACCGGATCCGGCGCCCATCTCCCGCTCTGCGCTGGAGGTGCACATCACCAGTGAGTGGGAAATGTTCGTCTACCGCCTGGGCAAGGAAAAGTGGTGCATCGGCGCCGCCCTGCGCGAGCTGAAGATGCCGGAAGGCACACGCATCGCCGCCCTGTTCCGCGGCGAGCAGTTGCTGCACCCCTCTGGCAGCACCGTGCTGGAGGTCGACGACATGCTCTGCGTGATCGGCCACGAACACAACCTGCCGGCGCTGGGCAAACTGTTCAGCCAGGCGCCGCAGCGTGGCCTGGACCTGCGCTTCTTCGGCGACTTCGTTCTCGAAGGCGATGCCGAACTGGGTGCGGTGGCCGCACTGTATGGCCTGAAACTCGATGGCCTGGACGCGAAGATGCCGTTGGCGCAGTTCATCCGACAGAAGGTCGGAGGCGCTCCAGTAGTAGGTGACCAGGTGGAATGGCACGGCACGATCTGGACCGTGGCGACCATGGACGGGAACAAGATCCAGAAAGTGGGCGTCAGATTCCCCGAAGGAACGCGACCCGGACCAGGATTGTTCCTCTAAACTTCGTTTCTGCCGGATCCACAAGTAGTCTGCCTATGTCCCTGCGCGCATACCTTCGCACAGCCCTGCTCGGGCTGTGCCTGTCCCTTTCCTTCGCGGCCACCGCGGCAGAGCCGCCAACGGCTGCCAGCATTCAGAACAGCCTCGACAAGATTGCCGAGCGCAAGCTGCCCGAGGCCGACCAAAAAGCCTTGCAGCAGGTACTGGAACAGACCCTGAGCCTGCTGGCCAGCAAGGAAGACAACGAGAAGAAGCTGGCCGCCCTCAAGCAGCAACTCAGTGCCGCACCCAAGGAAACCGACGACAGCCAGAAAGAGCTGGCCCGGCTCAAGCAAACCAAGGTTCAGCCGGTTGCCCAACGCTATGCCAACCTCACCGTGCAGCAACTCGAACAGATGCTCAGCGAGCGCAACACCCAGCAGGGTGAGCTGCAGAAGTCACTGTCCGACGCCAACAGCCTGATCATCAACTCGCAGACCCGCCCCGAGCGTGCCCAGGCCGAGATCAGCAGCAACCAGACCCGCGCCCAGCAGATCAACAGCATCCTCAAGACCGGCAAGGACGGTGGCAAGTCGATCAACGCCGACCAGCGCAACCAGCTGAATGCAGAACTGGCTTCGCTCAACGCGCTGACCCTGCTGCGCCGCCAGGAACTGGCCGGCAACAGCGTGCTGCAGGACCTTGGCAACGCCCGCCATGACCTGCTGATCGAGCGTGCCGCGCGCCTTGAGCAGGAAATCCAGGACCTGCAGACGCTGATCAACGACAAGCGCCTGGCCCAGTCCCAGGAAACGGTCACCCAGCAATCGATCGAGGCGCAGAAGGCGGGCGGCAGCAGCCTGCTGGCCACCGAAAGCGCAGCTAACCTGAAGCTGTCCGACTACCTGCTCAAAAGCACCGACCGCCTCAATGAGCTGACCCAGCAGAACCTGCGCACCAAGCAGCAACTGGACAGCCTGACCCAGGCCGACCAGGCGCTGGACGAGCAGATCAACGTGCTCAAGGGCAGCCTGCTGCTGTCCAAGATCCTCTACAAACAGAAGCAGACCCTGCCACACCTGAAACTCGACCGCGACCTGGCCGACCAGATCGCCGACACCCGCCTGTACCAGTTCGAGGTCAGCCAGCAGCGCGAGGTGATGAGCAGCCCGGTGACCTATGTCGACAAGCTGCTGGCAGCCCAACCGCAGGAACAGGTAACCCCGCAGCTGCGCAAGGCCCTGCTGGAGCTGGCAATCACCCGCAGCGACCTGCTGGAGCGGTTGAACCGCGAGCTTTCGGCGCTGCTCAACGAATCGATCACCCTGCAGCTCAACCAGAAACAATTGCTGGGCACTGCCCAGAGCCTGCGCACCACCCTCGACGAACAGATGTTCTGGATCCCCAGCAACAAGCCCTTGGACTGGGACTGGTTGCGCACCGTGCCGCAACGGCTGGCCGACCAGGTCGCCAACCTGCCGTGGGCCTCCAGCCTGAGCGAGCTGACCGACGGCCTCAGCCACCGGCCGCTGCTGTTCCTGCCGCTGTTGCTGGTGATCGGCGCTCTGTTATGGCGGCGCAAGTACCTGTACCAACGGCTGGGCAAGGTGCACCAGGACATTGGCCATTTCCGCCGCGACAGCCAGTGGCATACGCCACAGGCAATTCTTATCAATATCCTGCTGGCGATGCCGGTCAGCCTTGTCCTGGCGTTGTGCAGCTATGCCCTGCAGATCGACGCCCGCGGGCAGAACGCCAACCTCGGCGCGGCCCTGTGGCAACTGGCCCAGGCGTGGCTGGTGTTCTATACCGCCTACCGCATCCTTGCACCCGGCGGCGTGGCGGAAGTCCATTTCCGTTGGTACAAACCCCAGGTCGAGTTCCTGCGGGGCTGGGTACGCCGCCTGGGCACCGTGGTGCTGGCCCTGGTCGGGGTAGTGGCGGTGGCCGAGCACCAGCCGTCGGCGCTGGCCGACGATGTACTGGGTATTGGCGTGGTGCTGGCCTGCTATGCGCTGATGGCCTGGCTGCTCAGCCGCCTGCTGCTCAGCAGCCCGGCGCACCGTGACACTTCGCTGTTCCGCAAGGCGGTCGGCGTGGCGTTCACTGCGCTGCCTATCGCCCTGTTCGTCGCGGTGTGCTTCGGCTACTACTACACCGCCCTGAAACTCACCGACCGGCTGATCTACACCCTCTACCTGCTGCTGTTCTGGCTGGTCATCGAGGCCGCTTTCGTGCGCGGCCTGTCGGTTGCGGCCCGCCGCCTGGCCTACCAACGGGCATTGAGCAAGCGCGCAGCGGCCAAGGAAGGGCTGGACGGCGAAGTGGTCGTCGAAGAGCCGACCCTGGACATCGAGCAGGTCAACCAGCAATCGCTGCGCCTGATCCGCCTCGCCCTGCTGGGCGGTTTCATCGCTGGCCTGTACTGGGTATGGGCCGACCTGCTCTCGGTGTTCGCCTACCTCAACAACTTCGTGCTGTACGAATACACCAGCGGCACCGGCGCCGCTGCCAGCATGGTGCCCATCAGCTTGGGCGACCTGTTGGGGGCACTGGTGATCGTCGGCATTACCTTCGCCCTGGCCGGCAACCTGCCAGGCCTGCTGGAGGTGCTGGTGCTGTCACGCCTGAACCTTGCCCAAGGCAGCGCTTACGCCACCACCACCCTGTTGTCGTACACCATCGTCGGCGTGGGTATCGTCAGCACCCTGTCGACCCTGGGGGTCAGCTGGGACAAGCTGCAATGGCTGGTGGCGGCGCTGTCGGTGGGCCTGGGCTTCGGCATGCAGGAAATCTTCGCCAACTTCATTTCTGGCATCATGATCCTGTTCGAGCGTCCGGTACGCATCGGCGACACCATCACCATCGGCAACCTGTCGGGCACGGTGAGCAAGATCCGCATCCGCGCCACCACCATCACCGACTTCGACCGCAAGGACATCATCGTCCCCAACAAGACCTTCATCACCGGCCAACTGATCAACTGGTCGCTGACCGACACGGTCACCCGGGTCACGCTGAAGCTGGGCATCGACTATGGCTCCGACCTCGACCTGGTGCGCGAGCTGCTGCTCAAGGGCGCGCATGAAAACCCACGGGTGCTCAAGGACCCGGAACCGATCGTGTACTTCCTCAACTTCGGCGAAAGCTCGCTGGACCACGAACTGCGCATGCACGTGCGCGACCTGGGTGACCGCAACCCGACGCTGGACGAACTCAACCGCTTCATCAGCCGCGAGTTCAAGGCGCATGACATCAAGATCTCGGTACGCCAGGTCGAGGTGTTCCTGATGGACGCAGCCGGCGGCAAGCAGCAGCTGATACCAATGGAACAGCCCAAACCCGATGACACCCAACCTGTGTGAGTGGACGCCATAGGGCATGAACGCCCAGAATGCCTGCGAGGGCTTGGCCCTCGATCGCCGGCAAGCCAACCCCCACAGGTGGGCCCCGCAAAGCGGCCCCAATGGCACCGACTTCCAGGAGCAGCCCGTGAAAGCCCTCGACCAACTCACGTTCGACAACCGCTTCGCCCGCCTGGGCGATGCGTTCTCTACCCAGGTGCTACCCGAGCCCATCGCCGAGCCCCGCCTGGTGGTGGCGAGCGAGTCGGCCATGGCGCTGCTGGACCTCGACCCGGCCCAGGCCGAACTGCCTCTGTTCGCCGAACTGTTCAGCGGCCAAAAGCTGTGGGATCAGGCCGACCCAAGGGCGATGGTGTACTCCGGCCACCAATTCGGCTCGTACAACCCGCGCCTGGGCGATGGCCGCGGTCTGTTGCTGGCCGAGGTCCTGAACGACGCCAACCAGCACTGGGACCTGCACCTCAAGGGGGCCGGCCAGACGCCGTACTCGCGCATGGGCGACGGCCGCGCCGTGCTGCGCTCATCGATCCGCGAGTTCCTCGCCTCCGAAGCCCTGCACGCCCTGCACATTCCCACTAGCCGCGCGCTGTGCGTCATCGGCTCGAGCACCCCGGTATGGCGCGAAACACGTGAAAGCGCGGCCATGCTTACCCGCGTGGCGCAGAGCCACGTACGCTTCGGTCATTTCGAGTATTTCTACTACACCAAGCAGCCTGAGCAGCAACGGGTGCTGCTCGACCACGTCTTGCAACAGCACTACGCCGAGTGCGGCACCGCCGAGCAACCTTACCTGGCAATGTTCCGCACCATCGTCGAGCGCAATGCCGACCTGATCGCCCGCTGGCAGGCCTATGGCTTCTGCCACGGGGTCATGAATACCGACAACATGTCGATCCTCGGCATTACCTTCGACTTCGGCCCGTATGCCTTCCTCGACGACTTCGACGCCAATTTCATCTGCAACCACTCCGACGACCGCGGCCGGTACAGCTACGCCAACCAGGTGCCCATCGCCCACTGGAACCTCAGCGCGTTGGCCCAAGCGCTGACCACGGTGGTCGAGGTGGAGGCGTTGAAGCAGGCGTTGGGCTTGTTCCTGCCACTGTACCAGGCCCATTACCTGGACCTGATGCGCAGGCGCCTGGGCCTGACCACGGCCGAGGATGACGACATGGCGCTGGTCGAGCGCCTGCTGCAGTGCATGCAGCGCGGTGGTGTGGACTACAACCTGTTCTTCCGCCGGCTGGGCGAGCAACCGGTGGCCGAAGCGTTGAAGGTGGTACGCAATGACTTCATCGACCTGGCCGGCTTCAATGCCTGGGGCGCCGATTACCTGGCCCGGTGCGAGCGTGAAGCCGGTAATGCCGAGGGGCGCCGCGAACGCATGCATGCAGTGAACCCGTTGTACGTGCTGCGCAACTACCTGGCGCAGAAAGCCATCGAGGCAGCTGAAGCGGGTGATTACAGTGAAGTGCGGCGGCTGCACCAGGTGCTGAGCAAGCCCTTCGCGGAGCAACCCGGGATGCAGGCCTACGCCGAGCGCCCACCGGAATGGGGCAAGCACCTGGAAATCAGCTGCTCTTCCTGAATGGCGCTTGCCCCCTGTGGGAGCGGCCTTGTGTCGCGATGGGCTGCAAAGCAGGCCCAACAATCTTGAGGAACCAACATGTCCGAACCACTGGTCATCCCCTGCCCCCACTGCAACGGCCTCAACCGCTTGCCTGCCGAGCGCCTGGGCGACGCGCCGAAATGCGGCCGCTGCAAACAGCAGGTGCTGCTGAGCGCCCCTTTCGAACTCACAGAAGCCAGCTACGCCTGCCAAATCAAAGGCGACCTACCGCTGTTGGTGGATGTCTGGGCCGACTGGTGCGGCCCGTGCAAATCGTTCGCCCCCACCTTCGAACAAGCCGCCCGCCAACTGGCCGGCCGCTGCCGCCTGGCCAAGCTCGACAGCGAAGCCAACCGCAACCTGGCCGGGCAACTGGGCATCCGCTCGATCCCCAGCCTGCTGCTGTTCAAGAACGGCCGCGAAGTCAGCCGCCAGGCCGGGGCGTTTCCACTCCAGACGTTGTTGGAGTGGGTACGCAGCCAGGGGGTTTAGTGTTCAAGCGCTTGCCAGCAGCGACTCATAGGGAATGCGAAGGCCATCATGCAGGCGCTTGATCATGGAAAGGCTCAGCCCGCGCTTCCCGCTCAGTACTTCCGAAACTCGCCCGCTTGGACCGATGTACGGTTCAAGATCTCTTGGCGTGAGCCCCTGCTGATCCATACAAAACTTGATAGCCTCGATGGGATTGGCGGGGTGAATGGGATAGTGCCTGTTCTCGTACACTTCGATCAGTGTCACAAGCACTTCCATTTCATCAGCCTCAGGCGTGCCCGCTTCAGACTGAAAAATGGCTTCGAGGCGCTGGAATGCTGCTCGAAGATCGTCCTCGTTACGAATCGGCTTAATATTCACAGATTGTCTCCACGTCAATCTCGTCATAGCGCTTGTGCGTACCGACGAACTTCACCCAGGCGATACCGGCGCGGTATTGCATCTCAACCACAAGCCGGTACTTGTTACCCCCAATGTTGAAGACCACGCGGTTGTTGCCACAGATGCTCGCGTTGCCAATCTGGTCCTTTACATCCTGCGGCGTTCGCCAGACGGCCTTGATCGCTATATCGTGCCAACTTTCCAAAGGGGCCTTGGCATCCTCGTATCCGGGCAGCTCCCAGAACTTCACCAAGGTGCTTTTGGCTATGACGCGCATGCAAGCAAATCTCCCGTTTTGGGAGATTATGCGTCGGAATCAGAGGTGGTGCAAGGAAGCGGGCTAGATACCTACTCGCTGCGCTCCAGCAAATCATGCAACTCGACAAACTGCTGCGTAAGCTTGTGCCTGGGCTCCAGGTGAATCAGCGGCAGGCTGGCGTGGTGCGATTCACGCATCTTCACCGAGCTGCCAAGGTACACCGGCAGCACCGGTAGCCCTTCGGCCAGCAGTTCGTCGAGCATCTGCTGCGGCAAGCTGGCACGCGACTGGAACTGATTGACCACGATGCCTTCGACCATCAGGTCTTCGTTATGGTCGTCCTTGAGGTCTTCGATTTCGGCCAGCAGGCCATACAGGGCCTGGCGCGAGAAGCTGTCGCAGTCGAAGGGGATCAGCACACGGTCAGCCGCGATCAGCGCCGAAACCGCATAAAAATTAAGTGCCGGTGGGGTGTCGATATAGATCCGCTCGTAATCCTCGTCCAGCGCATCGAGCAGCTTACGCAGCTTGTTGATCTTGTGCTTGGCCTCGAGCTTGGGCTGCAGGTCGGCCAGTTCAGGCGTTGCAGTCACCACATGCAGGTTGTCGAACGGGGTTTCATAGATATCCACCTTGTTCTTCTTGCTGAAAGGCCCGCTGGACAGGCTCTGCTTGAAGAAATCGGCGATACCCATGGGGATATCCTCACCCGTCAGCCCGGTAAGGTACTGTGTCGAGTTGGCCTGGGCATCCAGGTCGATCAGCAGGGTCCGGTAGCCTTCATTGGCACTGACCGCCGCCAGGTTGCAGGCGATGCTCGACTTGCCCACGCCACCTTTCTGATTGAACACCACGCGCCGCATGGTTGACCTCCGTGTTTCAACGAATGCCCGAGTATGTGGCGGTGTCGCCGCCATGGCCAGTGCCATTCGCCTGAAGCAGCTGCGCAAACGCCTTGGCCATGGCCGACCCGCCGCGTTCGCGCTGCACCAGCCACACCGCGGTCATCGCCCCCTCGTCGAGCAAGGTGCGGTACACCACCCCTTCGATACGCATGCGCTGGAACGAGGCCGGCAGCACCGACACCCCCAACCCCGCCGACACCAGGCCGATGATGGTCATCGCCTCCCCTGCCTCCTGGGCAAAATGCGGGCTGAACCCGGCCTGCCGCGCCAGGCTCAGCAACTGCGCATGCAAGCCGCTGCCATAACTGCGCGGGAAGAACACAAACGGCTCATGGGCCAGCGCCGCCATATGCACGCCTTGCCCGCTGGCTTCGGCCAGCGGGTGTGAGGCATTGATCACCGCCACCAGTGGCTCGCGGAACAGCTCCGTGGCCAGCAACCCTTCCGGCAGCGGCATCGGCCGCATCAGGCCGACTTCGATGGACTCATCGAACACCCCTTCGGCAACATCGCGGCTGCTCATTTCCTTGAGGTTCAGGTGCACTGCGGGGAAGCGCTGGCGAAAGGCATGAATGGCCTTGGGGATCTTCGATGTGAACGGGGCCGAGGAGGTAAAGCCGATCTTCATCTCGCCCAATTCACCCAGTTGTGCACGCCGCGCCACATCCGCGGCCTTCTCCACCTGCGCCAGCACCTGACGCGCTTCATCCAGGAACAGCCGGCCTGCCTCGCTCAGTTCGACCCGGCGGTTGGTACGCTCGAACAAGCGCGCCCCCAGCTCCTGTTCCAGCGCCTGGATCTGCTGGCTCAGCGGCGGTTGTGAAATGCCCAGTTGCTGGGCGGCTCGGCCGAAGTGCAGCTCTTCTGCCACGGCAATGAAATAACGCAGATGGCGCAGTTCCATGGTTCGCTCCAAACAAGTCGCACAACGTCTTAAATAGGTCGAACAATATATTGAATCTAATCATTAGCCAGCTATATGCTTTTTTCATTGCACCAGAGGTACCCGCCGTGAAAACTGCTGTAGCCGCGCAGCCCATCGAACTCGAACCTGCCACCTTGACCGACATGTGGATCGAAAAAGGCACCCCCGCCTTCATGAAGACCGTGCTGGCCCTGTTCAGCGGCGGCTTCGCCACTTTCGCCCTGCTGTATTGCGTACAGCCGATGATGCCGTTGCTGTCTAAAGAATTCGCCATCAACGCCGCACAGAGCAGCCTGGTGCTGTCGGTGTCGACCGCGATGCTGGCGTTCGGCCTGCTTGTCACCGGCCCGATCTCGGACCGCATCGGCCGTAAGCCGGTGATGGTGTTCGCCCTGGTGTGCGCCGCGCTCTCCACCCTGGCCAGCGCGGTGATGCCGAGCTGGGAACTGGTGCTGGCCACCCGCGCGCTGGTCGGCCTGTCGCTGAGCGGCCTGGCAGCAGTGGCCATGACCTACCTGAGCGAAGAGATCCACCCCCAGCACATTGGCCTGGCCATGGGCTTGTACATCGGCGGCAACGCCATTGGCGGCATGAGCGGGCGGCTGATCACTGGCGTGTTGATCGACTTCGTTAGCTGGCACACAGCCATGCTGACCATCGGTGGCCTGGCCCTGGGCGCCGCCTTGGTGTTCTGGAAGGTGCTGCCGGAGTCACGCAATTTCCGCCCGCAAACGATGAGCCCGCGCAGCCTGCTGGACGGGTTCGTCATGCATTTCAAGGATGCCGGCCTGCCCTGGCTGTTCCTGGAGGCCTTCCTGCTGATGGGTGCCTTCGTCACCCTGTTCAACTACATCGGCTACCGCCTGCTGGCCGAGCCCTACCACATGAACCAGGCGCTGGTCGGCTTGCTGTCGGTGGTGTACCTGTCCGGCATCTACAGCTCGGCGCAGGTCGGCGCCTTGGCGGACAAGCTGGGCCGACGCAAGGTGTTCTGGGCCAGCATCGTGGTCATGGCGTGTGGTTTGCTGATGACCCTGGCCAGCCCACTGGCCATGGTGATCGTGGGCATGCTGGTGTTCACCTTCGGCTTCTTTGGCGCGCACTCGGTGGCCAGTAGCTGGATCGGCCGGCGGGCGCTGAAGGCCAAAGGGCAGGCGTCGTCGCTGTACCTGTTCAGCTATTATGCCGGCTCGAGCGTGGCCGGTACGGCGGGCGGCGTGTTTTGGCACCAATGGGGCTGGAATGGCATCGGCCTGTTCATAGGCAGCTTGCTGGCAGTGGCGTTGCTGGTGGCGCTGCACCTGAGCAAGTTGCCACCGAAGTCGGGGTGAGGCATTCGCGGGCACGCCCGCGAACTGGCCCGGGAATCAGTTGATGATTTCGACGATATCCACATCCACTTCACGGCTCATCAGGTGTTTCTCCACCTCACCGGTCAGCTTGACCTTGGTCTTGTCGTTGAACGGCGTCGGTGGCAGGTCTTCATCATCGATTTCCACGGTGATGGTGCCGGTGTTGTCCTTGAATTCGTATTTGTCGTCGTTGTTGATCTTCTTGGTGACGAAGCCCTGCAGCACCACCGGCGTGTCATCGGCGGCATCGTTCGCAGCGGCCACGGTGGTTACTGCTTGCGCACCCGGGCCGGTATAGCCGGCAGCCAGGGCAGCAGTGCTGAACAGCGGGGCGAGGATCAGGGCAAGGTAACGGGTTTTCATGGAGGCAGGTCCTGTTTCGGTTTGGATGGGAATAGCCTACCGAAGCTGGCTGAATCCAATCTTAATCGCCCCAGGCTTCGTCCAGTTCCAGCGCCAGCTGCACCTGCAACTGCTCGCCAGTCACCTGTAGCTGCACACTGCGCAGCTGTGCGCCTTCACGTTCCAGCGTGTGCAGCCAGCTCAGCACTGCCGTGGGCTGGCCTTCGAGGCTGACGTCGAGCTGCGTGGCCCGAGCCTGCAGCCCGAGAACGCGCAACCCGGCGGCCAAGGCACGCTCATTGAGCGCGGCGGGCGTCAGTGCCCGCACCGCTTCGCGCCCCCCGACCGGCGCTGACGCCACCTGCTGCAACTGCCCGGCCAGCTCCAGCGCCTGCCCATGGGCAAGCTCGGCCTGCAGCGAGCGCTGCTTGCCAGGCACCCAGGCCAGTTGCCAGAGCACCAGCATGGCAACACCCCATAGCGTGACCCTGATCAGTGCCCGGCGAGTGGCAGGTAGCGTTTGCCATTGGCGCACAAGGGCCTGCTCAAACCTGTGCTTCATCGAGTCCCGCTCCAGGTCAGGGTTGCCCGCACCCCTTGGGCGGTCTGCCGGGCCTGGTCCATCAGCACGGCAGGAGCCAGCAGGCGCAAGCGCTCGAGGTCATCGAACCCTAGGGCCAGCACATCCATACGCCACCCTTGCGCCGGGCTGAACGCGGCCCGTTCCAGGGTGATGTTCCCGGTTTCCACCAGTTGCTGCGCGAATGCCGCCAGGCCTTCCATGCGGGTGGTCGCACGCGGCCCGGCCTGCAACGCCCTGACGCGCATCGCCAGGTCACCGGTGACAGGTTCCCCAGGCGCCCACCGCTGGAATGCCTGAACGTTCTCGGCATGCTGTTGAGCCACGCGCTGCAACAGCCCCTCGACACGCAGATGATCGGCCCCGCACAGCATGGCGAACGCCAGCAGCCCTGCGCCCGCCAACGCCGACCAGGGTAACGCCAGGCGCTGTCGGCGGAATGGCCCCTGGCGCAGGTCCAGCGCCTTGGCTCGCCCTTGCAGCAAGGTCTGGAAGGCATTGTCGACCCTGTGGTTGGCCAGCGCTTGCCCGCCATCGGCAGCGGCGGCCTGCCAGGCCATCGGCGGCAATTGCCGCGCCACGATTTCGGCTGCCTGGGGCGTGGCGACCAGCCACGGCCCACCTCCGCCGCCCACCAGCCAGCGCCCATCAAGCCACAGTGCACTGGGCTGCTCGCCACCCAGCAGGTCGGCATCGACATGGATCGCGACCGGGTCGATACCCAGCGTTTGCAACAGGGTCAAAACATTGCGCAGCACCTGACGCTCTATCACCAGCGCACGGCGGTGCCCTTGCATATCTGCTGCGGCAAAAACCAGGTGCACCGATTCCAGCGCCGCTGCCAACTGCTCTTCGGCGGCGTAGGCCAATGCTTCAGGCTTCGGCCGCTTGCCTGGCACGGGGCCGATTTCGCAACTGCCGAGCATTTCCATCGGCAAGACAAGGATCACAGGGCCGGCCAGGGTCGCCCCGAGCGCGTCCAGACGCGTCTTGCGCACGCTGCCATCGGCAGCTCGCAGCCACACCGGCCACTGCGCATCGGCCGCCGCAACGCCCGCGGGCAATAGGTACAGCCAGGTTTCACTCATCTGCTCTTCGCTCCCGCAATGCAGTAAATACACGCCGCACCACACGAACCTGGTGCGTGTTCAAATCGATCTCCAGGTCGCTGTACAGGTACATGCGCCTCCCTGCCTGCTGTGCCTGCACCTCAAGGCGAAACCAGCGGCTGGTCACCGCAAGCCCGCGCCTGTTCACGCCCACGCCCTCCAATTGCGCAGAGGCCAGAAAACGCTCCACTGTCGGGTAGCCCGCCTCGGGGCGTTGCCGTACCAGGTCGGCGGCCACCGCGGGCGACAACTCGGCCAGTGCTGCCAACAGACGTGCCGGGGCCGTGTTGATGTTGAGCCGCGCCTCCTTGGGCAACACCACTACCCAAGGCTGCAAACGCGCCATCACCTCGGCAGTGACGCCCGGCAGGGCCCGCAACTGGGTAGGGTCCAGCAGCGGCTGGCCCGCCAGCGCCTCCAAGGCCGGCGGCGCCACCTGCAGTGCATGGCACAGGCGCTGCCAACGCTCGAGCAGCAAGGGGTCGGGGGTTTTACCTGCGGTCAGGGCGCCGAGGTTGAAGCGCCCTGCGAGGTCCTCCAGTTGTAGTTGCACCCGGCCTTCGCCCAAGGTCAACATACGGGGTTGGCCCCAGCCCTGCCGCCCGTGGGTCACCTGCAGGATCTCCCCTACCTCACCCCGCAGGCTCGCAAGCGCCTGTTGTTCGCCGGCTTGCGCCAGGCGCAACAGGCGCGTGGCATCGAGCTGCTGGGCAACACCGCCAAGCAGCAGGCGATGACTGTGCAACATGCCGGCTACCAATAACGTCAGCAGCGCCATCACCAGCAGCACGGTAATCAGCGCCAGCCCCTTCTGCCGTTGACGCTTCACTGGCTGGCCCCGCCAAGCGGCAGTACCCGCCGAATCTGCGCCAAGCGCCGGGTGGACAGGGTCACCTCCAGCGCCTGCGGTGGCAGGGCGCGGCGCTGGGCCATTGGCCAGTGCGCCTGCCAGCCGCTACCGGGTACATGCAGGCGCCACTGCAGTTCGCCCACACCTTCGAGCAAACGCTGCGGGCGCGGCTGGCCCTGCCCCTGGGTGCGCCGCTGGCGCCACAGCACGCCGTCGGCGAGCCAGTATTCGACCACCCTCAGTTCGCTGCGCTTGAGCGCCTGGTGGTCGGGTTCGCGGGTCAGCCAATGGGCCCGATCGCCGTTCAGCAGGATGCCGTAACCGCCCTTGCCCAGGCTCGCCGGCAGATACCCTTGCAAGGCATCGCGCTGGATCAGGCTCATGGCCCTGCCCAGCGCATGCAACTGCTCGGCCTGGGCCTGGCGCGCACGCTCGGCCCGCATGACCACATCCAGCACACGCGCACTGCCCACCGCCAACAAGGCAAAGAGGGCCATGGCCAGCAGCAGTTCGATCAAGGTGAAACCGCGCTGGCGGGGCCTAGCGTGACGCATCGCTGCCCCCCTGCCACCCGGTGGCCTGGTGCAACACCTGGCGATCGGCCGCAAGGCCCACGCGCACCTGAACCTCCAGCAGGCCAGCCGCGCCCAGCCGTTGCCGGCTTTCCTGCAGCGTCCAGCGACGCTGGCCAAACATCACCTCCACGCTGCGCTGGCCGGGCGCCAGGGCCGGTTGCAAGCGCATCTCCATCAGGTGGTTGTCGGCGACCCAGCTGGCAAAAAGGCGGTCCTGCAACCCCTGCGACTGCACCAGTATGCGCTGGCTGGCCGTGCTCACCGCCACGGCCAGCACCGCGAAGATCGCCAGCGCCACCAACACCTCCAGCAGGGTGAAGCCGCGTTCAGGGCTGGAACTGCGGGGCATTGAGGCCATCGCTCGACAGGGAGACCAGGCGCACAGTGTCGGCCTCGAAATACAGGGAAAACGGCGTGTGCTCGTCATTGCCGTACATCACCAGTTGCGGCGCCTTGCCAGGCACGGCGGGTGGCACTGGCAGCCCATCGATCTGCAGGCGCAGGTCCAGGCCAATATTGCGCTGCTGGCCCGCGGGCTCCCAGCTGTCACCGCGGGCCTTCAGCAGTTGATAGCCTTGGGGGTCGATTCGAATACCCAGCGCCACGCCCTCCAGCACAGCCTGTTGCCGTGCGTGTTGCACCAGTTGCAGGAACAGGTTGGCCTCCTGGCTGGCCAGGCGCTGCGGGTCGCGCCCGATACCGAGCCCCGCCATGCCCATGACGATGCTCAGCAGCAGCAGGACCAGCAGCAGTTCCAGCAGTGTGAAGCCTTGCGCGCGTGGCCGTTTCATTCAGACCAGTTACCGATATCGGCATCCATCTGTTCGCCGCCCGGCTGCCCGTCGGCACCCAGCGAGTAAAGGTCATACCCCTGGTTCGATCGGCTGCCCGGGTTCACGTACTGGTAAGGCGAGCCCCAAGGGTCGGTAGGCGTACGCTTCAGATAGCCCTGGGCACTCCAGTTGCGCGGCAATGGCGCCACGCTGGGGCGTGTTACCAAGGCGTCCAGGCCTTGCGCGGACGTTGGATAACGGCCGTTGTCCAACCGATAGATTTCCAGCGCGGTGGCGATCGACTGCAGGTCGGTGCGGGCCGCGGTCAGCTTGGCATGGTCGGGACGGCTCATCACGTTGGGCAGCACCAGTGCGCCAAGCACGCCCAGGATGATGACCACCACCATGATTTCGATGAGTGTGAAGCCACGTTGCGCGTGGCGTGTAGAACGAAGGGACATGTCAGTTGACCAGTTGGTTGAGGTTGAGGATCGGCAGCAGGATGGCCAGCACGATGAACAGCACGATGCCCCCCATCACCAGCAGCATCAGGGGTTCGCAGAGGCTCACCAGCAGCGCGATACGCCCTGCCAGTTGCCTGGCCTGGAGGTCTGCAGCACGTTCAAGCATGGTGTCCAGTTCACCGGCGCGTTCGCCGCTGGCGATCATGTGCAGCATCAGCGGTGGCAGGGTGTCGCTGCGTGTCAGGCAACTGGCCAAGGCGCTGCCCTCGGCCAGCTCGCGGGCGGCCTGCAGCAGACGCTCGCGCAGGGTGAGGTTGCCGATCACCGCCGCAGCGATGTTCATCGCTTCTACCAAGGCCACGCCGCTGCGCCCCAGGATCGCCAGGGTGCTGATGAACCGCGCCGCCTCGCTGGCCCGCGCGAATTCGCCATAACCTGGCAGGCGCAGTGCCAAGGCATGCCACCGGCTACGCCATGGCGGTTGTTGCAGGGCCCACGCGCCCAGAGCAATGCCGGCCAGCAGCAGCGTGAGCGCTGCCAGGCCGTACTGGTTGGCGGCATCGCTCAGGGCAATCAGCACTTGCGTGGCCAACGGCAGGCGCGCCTGGTCGCGGGAGAATGCCTGCACCACATCAGGCACGACATAGCCCAGCAGAAACCCCACCACCAGCAACGAGACGGCCAGCAGAATCACCGGGTAGACCATGGCCAGCTGCACTTTCTGCCGCAAGGCTTGCTCGTCCTCGCCATGCGCGGCCAAACGTTCGAGCACGTCCGCCAAGCGCCCAGAGCGCTCCGCAGCGGCCACGGTGGCCCGGTAGATGACCGGGAACGCCCGCGGGTACTGGGCCAGCGCCTGGGCAAGGGCATGGCCTTCGGCAACCCGCTCTGCCACGCCGCGCAACACCTGCCGCTCCTGGCGCCGGGTGCCTTGCTCGGCAACCGCCTGCAAGGCTTCGGTCAACGGCAGCCCGGCCTGCAGCAGGGTCGCCAGCTGGCGGGTCAGCAGCGAACGCCGGGCCAGGCTCAAACCGCTGCGGTTCAGCACGCCCGCCAGCAGTGACCGCGGCACGGGGCGCAGTTTCAGCACCTGCCAGCCTTGCTCGCGCAAGGTTTGCCGAGCCTGACGCGCCCCTGGGGCTTCCAGCGTACCGCGCTGGCGCGCGCCCTTGGCGTCCTGGGCCTGATAGCGAAACAGCGGCATGTCAGTCCTGCCCGGTCACGCGCAGCAGTTCTGCCACGCTGGTCTGCCCTTGGCAGACACGCTGAACACCGTGCTGGAACAGGCTCGGCGTGTCCTGGCGAATCAGTTCATGCATGGCGGCCTGGGATGCCTGGGTGTGGATCGCCTGAGCCAGTGCGGGCTTGACCACCACCATCTCGTGCAAGGCCAGGCGCCCACTGTAGCCCGCCTGGCATTCACTGCAGCCCTGCGCCTGGTAAAGCTGCGCGGGCAGCCCGGCAGGGTTGCCCAAGGCGCTGGCCATGGCCTGGTCCACCTCGCAGGCCACCTTGCAGTGCGGGCAGAGCCGGCGTACCAGGCGCTGGGCCATCACCCCGGCCAGCGACGAAGCCAGCAGGCAGGTATCGATGCCCATGTCGGCAAGCCGCGTGATTGCCCCCAGCGCGCTGTTGGTGTGCAGGGTGGAAAGTACCAGGTGGCCCGTCAGCGACGCCTGCACCGCGATGTTGGCGGTTTCCTTGTCGCGGATTTCGCCCACCATGACCACGTCCGGGTCCTGACGCAGAATGGCGCGAAGGCCACGGGCGAAGGTCATGTCGACCTTGGGGTTGACCTGGGTTTGCCCGATGCCCGCCAGGTGGTACTCGATCGGGTCCTCCACGGTGAGGATATTGCGCGACTCCTGGTTCAGGTACGCAAGCGCGGTGTACAAGGTGGTGGTCTTGCCCGAGCCGGTTGGGCCGGTGACCAGGAAAATGCCGTGTGGCTTTTCCAGCATGCTCATGAAGCCAGCACGCACAGCCGCCGGCATCTGCATGTGGTCGATGTCCAGGCGCACGGCTTGCTTGTCCAGCA
This sequence comes from Pseudomonas sp. CJQ_9, assembly GCF_043106615.1. Lineage (NCBI taxonomy): Bacteria > Pseudomonadati > Pseudomonadota > Gammaproteobacteria > Pseudomonadales > Pseudomonadaceae > Pseudomonas > Pseudomonas sp. CJQ_9. The sequence continues at coordinate 75,566 of NZ_JBICMS010000090.1, forward strand.
ACCGCAGCACCACCCGCTCGCCATGGGTGGCAGGCAAAGTCGATACGCGCACGTCGACTTCATGGCCAGCCAGGCGCAGGCTGATGCGACCGTCCTGGGGCACGCGCTTCTCGGCGATGTCCAGGCGCGCCATGACCTTGATGCGCGAAACCAGCAGGGCAGACAGTTCCCGCGGGGGTGACAGCACTTCGCGCATGACGCCGTCGATGCGCATGCGCACGCGCAGCTGATGCTCGAAGGTTTCCAGGTGGATATCCGAGGCCCGCGAGCGCACCGCTTCGCTGAACAGGGCATTGAGCAGGCGGATGATCGGCGCATCGTCTTGCTGCTCGAGCAGGTCGCTGGTTTGCGGCAAGGCCTCGGCCAGCCGTGGCAGGTCGATTTCCTGGTCCAGGCTCTGAACGATCGATTGCGCGGCATCCTCACCCAGGCCGTAGCAACTGGCCAGGCGCTCGGCGAAGTCGGCTTCGCTCACCTGGCGCAGCGGCCAGGTATTGCCCAGCAAGCGGCAGGCTTCGGCCAGGGCGGCCAGGGAGGCGCCTTCTCGCATCAGCAGCACCGGCTCGGGCGCCTGGCGGTCGAGCAAGATCCCGTGACGCCGGGCGAAGCCGAATGGCAGCTCAGGGCTCATGGCTGTGGCACTTGCGCGCTTGGCAAACGACGCGGCTCGAACAGGCGCTGGGCATCAGCCGGCAAGGGCGAATCATCGGCTGCGCGCACCCCGTCGTAGGCCCTGCGCCCTACCTCGACCCGCTCCGCCTGGCTACGCAGGATGGTTGGCCGCAGGAAGACCATCAGGTTGGTTTTCTCCTGAATGTCGCTGCGCCAGCGGAACAGACCGCCAAGCCACGGAATGCGGCTGAGCAACGGTACACCACGCTCGACCTTGCGCATGCTGTCCTTGATCAGGCCGCCAATCACGATGATCTCGCCGTCGGAGGCCAGGATGGTGCTCTTGAGCGTACGCTTGTTGGTGACCAGGTCGTTCTCGGCCGTGCTCGGCGCGATTTCGGAGCTTTCCTGCTCGACCTCCAGGCGCAGGCTTTGCCCTTCATTGATGTGCGGGCGCACCTTCAGGCTGATACCGATATCCTTGCGTTCGACCGTGGTGAACGGGTTCTCCGAACCACTGCCTGGGGTGACGTAGGAGCCGGTCTTGAAGGCGACGTTCTGCCCCACCAGGATATGCGCCTCCTGGTTGTCCAGGGTCAACAGGCTTGGCGTGGACAACAGGTTGCTGCGGCTGCTGCTGGCCAGGGCCGATATCAGTGCGGCAAAACGGTCCGTGCCAATGGCCAGGGCAGCACCACCCGGCAGCTTGGCCTCCTTGCCCAGCAGATCGGCCAGCCCGGCGCCACTTTCGCTGAACGTGACGCCGCCGTTGAGCCCGCCTGTGCCCACGCCCCACTGCACACCCAAGGCTTCATCAATACTGCCGCTGACTTCGACGATTGCCGCATGGATGAGTACCTGCGCCCGTGGCTGGTCCAATTGCTGGATGATCTGCTCGACGCTGCCCAGTGTCTGCGGCTCGCCCAGCAGCACCAGCGCATTCTGGTCGGCATCGGCCTTGACCACGGCGTCGCCAGTGAGGTTGGCGCCCAAGTCACGGGTGCCCGGCGCGCCATCCAGGCGCTTGCCCACCTCACCCAGCACGTCGGCAAGCTGCTCGGCGTTACTGTGCTGCAAGCGCACCACACGCCAGTTCTGCGCGGTGGCGGGTGCCGCCACATCCAGCGAGCGGGTCAGTTGTGCCAGGCGCTGCCTGGACTTGGTCGGGCCGAGGATCAGCAGGCGGTTACCGTTGGCGTCGGCCACCACCTGCACACCGCTGTCCGGTCCCCCGGCGGCCGCTTCGACCACGGCGAACACGGCCTCGGTCTGGGCGTTACGCAGGGTCACCAGCTCATAGTCGTGCCGCTGGCCGCTGTCCAGCTGCAAAACCAGGCTCTCCAGGCGTTCAAGGTTGGCTGCAGAGTCGGTCACCACCAGGGCGTTGGCCGAGCTGGAAGGGCCAATGTAGCCGCTGCTGGACACCAACGGCCGCAACAGGCCGGCCAGGTCGGCCGCGACGCTGCCCGACAAGGTAAAGACGCGCGTGGTGAACGCGGCCGGTATGGCCTCCACCTGTTGGTTGGCCCAGGCCTTGGCTTCGCTGGCCGGCAGCACCAGCAAACGGTCGCCGTCGTTCACGGCGGCAAAGCCCTGGGCATTGAGCACCGAGTAGAACAGCCGGCGTATGCCTTCACGATCCAGGGCTTCGTTGGAAAGCACCGTGATGCGCCCCTGCACGCGGGGGTCGAGGATGATGGTCTGGTCAAGGATTTCCCCCACCTCACGCACCACCTCGCGCACATCGGCATCGCTCATCGCCAGTTGCCAGGTGGGCGTTTCAGCCAGCGCCAGTGAACAGCACAGGGTCAAACAGGCGCCGAACGAGGCGCCTTGCATATATCGCTTGAAAGTCATTGCACCTCCCGCAACAGGCGGGATGAAGGATCAGAAACCGGGCGCGGGCGAGGGGCCGCACCCATGGGCAGAAAAACGCTGGGGCCAGGGGTAGCCAACGCCACGACTTCCTCGCGGCCGTCGACCCACAGCACGATGGAGCGCACGTCGATACGGCGCAGCACACCGTGGCCCGCAATCCGCTCACCCACCCGGTAGACAGCCTCGCCCTCAGCGCTTTTCACCAACGCCCGCGCCCCGCCCTGGCTGGATACGAAGCAGGCCTTGAGCGTGATGTCCGCCCGGCTCGACTGCCGCTGGCGCACAGGCTGAAAGCCGAATGCCAAGGCCAGGGCGGTCGTCGAGAACGGTTGCTCCGGGGCGGCTGCCGTGGCCAGCGCCGGGGCCGGGGCCGGCAGCAGCGGGGGCGCAGCCAACGGATACAGCCGTTCCCGCACTATCAGCCCGGCAAGCGTTACCAGCACCAGCGCCAGCCAGATCACATGTGATGGGCGCTTCATCCGAATCAGGGCAGCATGCGCCGCAGTACACGGCGCCCGGCCAGCTCATGCAGCACCACGGCGCCAATGTGCACCGACACGCCCAGGGCCAGCAGCAGGCACGCGCAGATGTGGACCTTGAACCACAGGCCGTGCCAGAACGGTTCGCTCAACAGCGGCGCGAGGGTGAACCAGCCGAACACGTCGATGGGCCGGTCCATCATCAATACGCCGGACAGCAGCACGATCGCGGTGGTCCAGTACAAACCTTCATGGACAAGATGGGCGATCCGCTCGCCCCTGGCTGCACCCTCCAGGCTGCCGGGTTTGAACAGGGTCCGCCGCAGCAGCCAACGCACCAGGAATATCGGGATGAACAGGGTGGTCATGGCCACGTTGACGAACGCAACCAAGTGAAACGTGGTCGGGGTGACATTCAGGTGCGCCACGTAGAAGCCGCTGAGCAGTACCCAAATGATGACCAAGGCAGAGACCCAGTGCAGGAGGATCTGCTGCCAGGCATATTTTCGTGCTTGCATAAACAGTACTCGAAGGGCCTGGCCCCCCGTCGAGGGGCCAGGTGTGCTGCATTACTTCTCGGTCCAGGCCATGTTCCAGTGAGAGCCGGTACCTGGCTCGAACTGGGCGGCATTGGCGGAGTACTGCACGCAGTAACCCGAGTTCGGGAAGGGCTGGCACTCGTAGACCTTGCCATTCTTGGGCTGCAGTACCTTGGTGCCGGCCTGGTAGCTCGACAGCGACTCCGGGAAGACAAAGTCGTACGACCCGTCACCCGTCGCCTTGAGCTGGACCGTGCGCTCATCCTGCAGCAGCTCGCGCTCGCGCTTGTCTACGCCGACGACCTTGAGGGTGTGCTCACCCGGCACGCTGGCGACGTTCAAGGCGAACGGCGCGCTGCCGTTGACCAGTTGCCGTGCGTAGCCGACCTGCTTGTTGCTGGCGTCGAACAGCCGCGCCGATACGGTCAGGGCCTTGTTGGTCATGACGGTAAAGTCCACGCTACCCTGGCCATCAGCGATGGTGTACTCAGGTTTGACATCATGCAGGTGCAGGGTGGCGGGCTCACCGGCAGCGGCCTTGAAGTCGAGGATGTAGTTGGTCAGGCCACTTTCGGCTTTGGCGAAGATGCTGTTGGAACCCTGGACAGGCTCGATGTTGCCGTCGGCATCCATTTGCCCGGCACGGACCAGCGTCTGGGTTTCGTTGATCTGCCTGGCGAGCTTGTAAGCCCAGTTGGCAGCGATACCTTCTTCGGCGTTGTCGATGGTGACGCTCACATGGTGCGACGGACGCTCGCCATTGGCATCGAATGCGCGGGCAGTCACCTCGTCGCCGACTTCAAGGTCTCGGCTGGCGCTGATCTCGGCCAGGCGCGGCCATTCGGGCGCTGGCCCGCCGTCAAGTTGAATATCGACGTCAGCCACGCTGTGGAAAGCCTTGTCGGTGTCCCCCACTTTCCAGACACCCAGGATCACGTGATGGCCCGCGCGGTCGGCTGGCAAGGTGCAGCTATGCTTGGGGTTGGTGCCAGTGCCGCTGGCGGGCACCTGGTTGTTGCCATCGACTACACAGAACGGCGCTTCGTCGAACGAGGCGCGGCTCAGTGCCGTATTGGGGTTCCAATCCGCTTTGGTGATGAAGTATTCCCACGTGGTTACCGGGTGCGGCGCCTGGTAATGCCAGTCGAACTGAATGTTCCGGTCAACGATGGGCGTCAGATGCCAGCGGTTGGCCGACTGCTCGTCGAGGGCACCGAAATCGCCACGAACACCACCGCTGGCAATTTTCCCGTCAACTGGGCCGGCCCCCGGGAAACGCCCAATGGCCTCACCGACCGACCACGGTTCGTACTGAGCGCCGCCACAGTTACTGTTCAGGTTCTTATGGTTGGCATGGCACAGCGCTGCACGTGAAGGCGGGTCAGCCAGATGGCCGTGTGCCTGGGCAACCTGAACCTGCAAACCTGCACCTGCGATAGCCACCCACACACCGGTGGCAACAACGCTTCTGCGCAGGGTTTTTCTTGTACTCATCACGAACTCCGAAGGTTGAATGCAAAAGGGCACATTCACGCGCGGCGAATGTGCCCTCTGCTCAAGGGAGGTCGGACATTAGAAGAAACATCTGTGCCTATATGTAGGAATACGGCTGAACGTTCGGCACATTTTCGCAAATGCACGGCAGCGGCAGCCACAGGCTCCCCAAACCCTGGTTCGGGGAGCCTGGAAACTCAAACGTGGTATTGCGCCGACAGCTCGTGCACCGCGTTGATGAACACGCCTGCGTGCTCCGGGTCGACTTCCGGGGTGATGCCGTGGCCCAGGTTGAACACGTGGCCGTTGCCGTGGCCGTAGCTGGCCAGGATGCGCGCCACTTCCTGGCGGATGGCCTCTGGCTTGGCGTACAGCACGGTCGGGTCCATGTTGCCCTGCAAGGCCACCTTGTCGCCTACACGGCGACGGGCGTCGCCAATGTCACAGGTCCAGTCCAGGCCCAGGGCATCGGCACCGGCGTCGGCGATGCTTTCAAGCCACAGGCCACCGTTCTTGGTGAACAGGATGACCGGCACATTGCGCCCTTCGTGCTCGCGGATCAGGCCGCTGACGATCTTGCGCATGTAGGCGAGGGAGAACTCCTGGTAGGCCGCCGCTGACAGGTTGCCGCCCCAGGTGTCGAAGATCTGCACGGCCTGGGCCCCGGCAAGGATCTGCCCGTTGAGGTAGCTGGTGACCGACTGGGCCAGCTTGTCCAGCAGCAGGTGCAGCGCTTGCGGGTTGTCATAGGCCATGGCCTTGGTCTTGCGGAAGTCCTTCGACGACCCGCCTTCGACCATGTAGGTGGCCAGGGTCCAGGGGCTACCGGAAAAACCGATGAGCGGAACGCGGCCGTTGAGTTCGCGGCGGATGGTGCTGACCGCATCCATTACGTAGCCCAGGTCTTTTTGCGGGTCGGGAACCGGCAGGGCTTCGATATCGGCCGGGGTACTGACGACCTTCCTGAAACGCGGGCCTTCGCCGGTTTCGAAGTACAGGCCCAGGCCCATGGCATCGGGGATGGTGAGAATGTCGGAGAACAGGATCGCAGCGTCCAGCGGGTAGCGGTCCAGCGGCTGCAAGGTCACCTCGCAGGCGAACTGCGGGTTCATGCACAGGCTCATGAAATCGCCTGCCTTGGCACGGCTGGCGCGGTACTCCGGCAGGTAGCGCCCAGCCTGGCGCATCATCCACACAGGGGTGACGTCTACGGGTTGCTTGAGCAGTGCACGCAGGAAACGATCGTTCTTCAGGGCAGTCATGTCGGCATCCGGAAAAATAGTGGGGGCATTTTCTCAGACGCCAGCGCAAAAGGCACGGCCATGGCCATGCGTTTTGTCTATTGGATGCTACAGATCAAGCGTTTTTGTATACAAAAGCTTCGCGGGCACGCCCGCTCCCACAGGTTCTGCGCCGAACCCTGTGAGAGCGGGCGTGCCCGCGACCAGATCGAGAATCAGACTTCCAGGTAGTCCAGGATACCCTCAGCAGCAGTGCGCCCTTCGAAGATCGCCGTCACCACCAGGTCCGAACCGCGCACCATGTCGCCACCGGCAAACACTTTCGGGTTGCTGGTCTGGTGCTTGAACTTGCCCTTCTCCGGCGCCACCACACGGCCCTGGCTGTCCAGCTGGATGTCATGCTGCTCGAACCACGGCGCCGGGCTTGGGCGGAAGCCGAAGGCGATTACCACGGCATCGGCCGGCAGGATTTCCTCCGAACCCGGAATCGGCTCGGGGCTGCGACGGCCACGGGCATCCGGCTCGCCCAGGCGGGTTTCGACCACCTTCACACCCTCGACCTTGTCCTCGCCGACAATGGCGATGGGTTGGCGGTTGTAGAGGAATTTCACACCTTCTTCCTTGGCGTTCTTCACCTCTTTGCGCGAACCCGGCATGTTGGCTTCGTCACGGCGATAGGCGCAGGTCACCGCCTTGGCACCCTGGCGGATCGAGGTACGGTTACAGTCCATGGCAGTGTCGCCACCGCCCAGCACCACAACCTTCTTGCCCTGCATGTCGATGAAGTCTTCAGGCGACTTCTCGAAGCCCAGGTTGCGGTTGACGTTGGCAATCAGGAAGTCCAGCGCGTCATGCACGCCCGGCAGGTCCTCACCCGGGAAGCCACCCTTCATGTAGGTGTAGGTACCCATGCCCATGAACACTGCGTCGTACTCGGCGAGCAGTTGTTCCATGGTCACGTCCTTGCCCACCTCGGTATTGAGGCGGAACTCGATACCCATGCCGGTGAACACTTCGCGGCGGTTGCTGAGCACGCTCTTTTCCAGCTTGAACTCGGGAATACCGAAAGTCAGCAGGCCACCGATTTCCGGGTTCTTGTCGAATACCACCGGGGTCACCCCGGCGCGCACCAGCACGTCGGCGCAGCCCAGGCCCGCAGGGCCGGCGCCAATGATGGCGACGCGCTTGCCGGTGGGCTTGACCTTGGACATGTCCGGGCGCCAGCCCATGGCAAAGGCGGTATCGGTGATGTACTTCTCCACCGAGCCGATGGTCACCGCACCAAAGCCGTCGTTCAGGGTGCAGGCACCCTCGCACAGGCGGTCTTGCGGGCACACCCGGCCGCACACTTCGGGCAGGGTGTTGGTCTGGTGCGACAGCTCCGCCGCCGCCAGGATGTTGCCTTCGGACACCAGCTTCAACCAGTTGGGGATGAAGTTGTGCACCGGGCACTTCCACTCGCAGTACGGGTTACCGCAGCCCAGGCAACGGTGCGCCTGCTCCACGGACTGCTGCGGCTTGAACGGCTCGTAAATTTCCACGAACTCTTTCTTGCGCTGGCGCAGCAGCTTTTTCTTCGGGTCCTTGCGGCCCACTTCGATGAACTGGAAGTCGTTGTTCAGACGTTCAGCCATTTTTCAAAACCTCTTTACAGCAGCTGCAAGCTACACGCTGCAAACTGCAAGACGATCACTTAAGCCGGGCAAACCTCGTGCTGCTTCTGCGTGCAGCTTGAGGCTTGCCACTTGCAGCTGTTGTTACTGCGGGTTGGCGCGAGTGCTGGACAGCAGTTGCTTCAGGTTGGCTGCCTTGGGCTTGACCAGCCAGAAGCGCCGCACGTAGTCGTCCAGGTTCTCCGAGAGCTCACGCCCCCACTCGCTGCCGGTCTCCTCCACATACTCGGCAAGGACCCGCGCCAGATGGCTGCGGTAAGCTTCCATGGCTTCCCCACTGATACGCTGGATTTCCACCAGCTCGTGGTTGAGCTTGTCGACGAAGCTGTTGTCCATGTCGAGCACGTAGGCGAAGCCGCCAGTCATGCCAGAACCGAAGTTGTAACCGGTGTTGCCCAGCACGCAGACAAAGCCGCCGGTCATGTATTCACAGCAGTGATCGCCGGTACCCTCGACAACAGCGTGGGCGCCGGAGTTACGGACAGCGAAGCGCTCGCCGGCGGTACCGGCGGCAAACAGTTTGCCGCCAGTGGCACCGTACAGGCAGGTGTTGCCGAGGATGGCGCTGTCCTGGGTGGCGAACGGGCTGCCGGCAGGCGGCACGATGGTGAGCTTGCCACCGGTCATGCCCTTGCCGACGTAGTCGTTGGCGTCGCCTTCCAGGTGCAGGTTCAGGCCACCGGCGTTCCACACGCCGAAGCTCTGCCCTGCGGTCCCTTTGAAGCGGAACGTGATCGGCGCCGCGGCCATGCCCTGGTTGCCGTGCAGGCGGGCAATCTCGCCCGATACCCGCGCACCGATGGAACGGTCGCAGTTGCAGATGTCGAGGCTGAACTCGCCACCGGCCTGGTCACGAATGGCCGGCATGGCCATTTCCACCATCTTCTCGGCCAGGTGGCCTTCGTCGAACGGCGGGTTCCTGTCGACTTCGCAGAACTGTGGCTTGTCTGCCGGAATGTGCGAGCTGCCCAGCAGCGGCGACAGGTCCAGGTACCGCTGACGCTCGGTGTCGCCTGGCAGCACGTCGAGCAGGTCGGTACGGCCGATCAGTTCGCCGAGGCTGCGCACGCCCAGCTTAGCCAGCCACTCACGGGTTTCTTCGGCGACGAAGGTGAAGAAATTGATCACCATGTCGACGGTGCCGATGTAGTGGTCCTTGCGCAGCTTGTCATTCTGCGTGGCTACGCCGGTCGCGCAGTTGTTCAGGTGGCAGATGCGCAGGTACTTGCAGCCCAGGGCGATCATGGGCGCGGTGCCAAAGCCGAAGCTTTCGGCGCCGAGGATGGCAGCCTTGATCACGTCCAGGCCGGTTTTCAGGCCACCGTCGGTCTGTACCCGCACCTTGCCGCGCAGGTCGTTGCCGCGCAGGGTCTGGTGGGTTTCGGCCAGGCCCAGTTCCCACGGGGCGCCGGCGTACTTGATCGAGGTCAGCGGCGACGCACCGGTACCACCGTCGTAGCCGGAAATGGTGATCAGGTCGGCATAAGCCTTGGCCACACCGGCAGCAATGGTGCCCACGCCGGCCTCTGCCACCAGCTTGACCGACACCAGGGCCTGCGGGTTGACCTGCTTGAGGTCGTAGATAAGCTGGGCCAGGTCTTCGATCGAATAAATGTCGTGGTGCGGTGGCGGCGAGATCAGGGTCACACCCGGTACCGCATAGCGCAGCTTGGCGATCAGGCCATTGACCTTGCCGCCTGGCAACTGGCCGCCCTCGCCGGGCTTGGCGCCCTGGGCCACCTTGATCTGCAGCACTTCGGCGTTCACCAGGTATTCCGGGGTCACACCAAAACGGCCGGTGGCCACCTGCTTGATCTTCGAGCTGCGGATGGTGCCGTAGCGCGACGGGTCTTCGCCACCCTCACCGGAGTTGGAGCGCGCGCCCAGGCGGTTCATCGCCTCGGCCAAGGCTTCGTGCGCTTCCGGCGACAGTGCGCCAAGGGAAATCCCGGCGGAGTCGAAGCGCTTGAGGATGGCCTCCAGCGGCTCGACCTGTTCCAGCGCCAACGGCTGGTCGGCCACCTTGACCTTCAGCAGGTCGCGGATCATCGACACCGGGCGCTGGTCGACCAGCGTGGTGTATTCCTTGAACTTGGCGTAGTCACCCTGCTGCACTGCAGCCTGCAGCGTGTTGACCACGTCCGGGTTGTAGGCGTGGTACTCGCCACCGTGCACGAACTTCAGCAGGCCGCCTTGCTGGATCGGCTTGCGCGCGCTCCAGGCTTCGGCTGCCAGCAGCTTCTGGTCGTTTTCCAGGTCTTCGAAGCGTGCGCCCTTGATGCGGCTGGACACACCCTTGAAGCTCAGGCCGACCACTTCTTCGGACAGGCCGATGGCTTCGAACAGCTGCGCACCCCGGTACGAGGCGATGGTGGAGATACCCATCTTCGACAGGATCTTCAGCAGGCCCTTGGAGATGCCTTTGCGGTAGTACTTGAACACCTCGTCCAGGTCGCCCAGCACTTCACCGGTACGAATCAGGTCGGCGAGCACTTCGTAGGACAGGTACGGGTAGACGGCCGAGGCGCCGAAGCCCAGCAGCACGGCGAAGTGATGCGGGTCGCGAGCTGTGGCGGTTTCCACCAGGATGTTGCTGTCGCAACGCAGGCCCTGCTCGGTCAGGCGGTGGTGTACGGCACCCACGGCCAGCGAAGCGTGCACAGGCAGCTTGCCCGGGGCAATGTAGCGGTCGCTCAGCACCAGCTGGGTCTTGCCCGCGCGCACGGCTTCTTCAGCCTGGTCGGCAATGTTGCGGATCGCCGCTTCCAGGCCGACGCTCTGCTCATAGTTGAGGTCGATCAGCTGACGCTCGAAGCCTTCACGCTCCAGGTTCATCAGCGAACGCCACTTGGCCGGCGAAATGACTGGCGAGCTGAGGATCACCCGCGAGGCGTGCTCCGGGGACTCCTGGAAGATGTTGCGCTCAGCGCCGAGGCAGATTTCCAGCGACATCACGATCGCTTCGCGCAGCGGGTCGATCGGTGGGTTGGTCACCTGGGCGAACTGTTGGCGGAAGAAGTCGTATGGCGAACGCACACGTTGCGACAGCACAGCCATCGGCGTGTCGTCACCCATCGAGCCAACGGCCTCCTGGCCCTGCTCACCCAACGGGCGCAGCACCTGGTCGCGCTCTTCGAAGGTGACCTGGAACATTTTCATGTATTGCTTGAGCTGGTCAGCGTCGTAGCTGGCCACGCCCTGGTCGTCGGTCAGCGTCGCCTGGATACGCGTGGCGTGCTGACGCAGCCAACGCTTGTACGGGTGGCGCGACTTCAGGCGGTCGTCGATGGCATCGGTATCGAGGATCTGCCCGGTTTCGGTGTCCACGGCAAGGATCTGGCCCGGGCCGACGCGGCCCTTGGCCAATACTTCCTCAGGCTGGTAGCCCCACACGCCGATTTCAGAGGCGATGGTGATGTAGCCATTGGTGGTGGTCACCCAGCGCGCCGGGCGCAGGCCGTTTCGGTCGAGCAGGCACACCGCGTGGCGGCCTTCGGTCATGACGATACCGGCCGGACCGTCCCACGGCTCCATGTGCATGGAGTTGTATTCGTAGAACGCGCGCAGGTCGGCGTCCATGGTCTCGACGTTTTGCCAGGCTGGTGGTACCAGCATGCGCACGCCGCGGAACAGGTCGATCCCGCCGGTGACCATCAGCTCCAGCATGTTGTCCATGCTCGAGGAGTCCGAACCGACGCGGTTGACCAGCGGGCCAAGCTCTGCGAGGTCGGGGATCAGGTCGTTGGCGAACTTGGTGCGACGGGCCATGGCCCAGTTGCGGTTACCGGTAATGGTGTTGATCTCGCCGTTGTGGGCGAGGAAGCGGAACGGCTGCGCCAGCGGCCACTTCGGCAAGGTGTTGGTCGAGAAGCGCTGGTGGAACACGCAGATCGCCGTTTGCAGGCGCTCGTCACCCAGGTCCGGGTAGAACGCCGCGAGATCGCGCGGCATCATCAGGCCTTTGTAGATGATGGTCTTGTGCGAGAAGCTGCAGATGTAGTGGTCGGCGTCATCGGCGTTGGCAACCGACGAACGGCGCCGGGCGCTGAACAGCTTGATGGCGAATTCCTGGTCGCTCAGGCCCTCACCGCCGATGAACACCTGCTCGATCTGCGGCAGGCGCTCCATGGCCAGGCGGCCGAGAACGCTGGTGTCGATCGGCACCTTGCGCCAGCCAACCAGCTTCAGCCCGGCAGCGATGATCTCGCGATCCATGTTGGCACGTGCAGCTTCGGCTTTGACCGGGTCCTGGTTGAAGAACACCATGCCGACGGCGTACTGCTTGGGCAACTCGACGGCAAAATGCTCCTGGGCCATGGCGCGCAGGAACTGATCGGGCTTCTGTATCAGCAGACCGCAACCGTCACCGGTCTTGCCGTCGGCGTTGATGCCACCGCGGTGGGTCATGCAAGTCAGTGCCTGCATGGCGGTTTGCAGAAGGTGGTGGCTCGCCTCGCCCGTCATATGGGCGATCAGGCCAAAACCACAGTTGTCCTTGAATTCTTCGGGATGGTACAGACCTGTTTTCATAGACACATTCTCACCAGGTTCACCTCTCAACGGAGGCAAATCTCTTTTTTAACAACCACTTACCATCCACGCCGATCAAACGCCAGCTTTTTTGCGGTGGCCATGGAAAACCATTGTTGCACAGCGACAGCGATGCCCACAAATTTTCATGTCTCACCATTGAAAATTTATGTCGCCATTTTGAATGTTTTTGCGTCATGCACCGTGGTAGGTGCTTGACTTGAGTCTGAAGCGTTTCAGCCATGACTGCAACTCGGGGCTTGTGGCCGGCAGTCTGGGACAGAAAAGCCTGCCGCGCTCGGGCGCAGCAGGCTAGTCGAAAGCTAGAATTCGCTTAGCAACAGGGCAGCGGGGTGGTGCCGCCCGGCAGGTATCAGCGGGCCGAGGCCAGCTCTTGTTGGACGCTGGCGACGGTACGTGGCCAAGGTTTACCAGCCTGGACCTTCGCTGGCAAGTTCTTGATTGCCGCAACCGCAGCATCGCGGCTGGCGAAACTGCCGTAAGTGACCACATACAGCGGCTTGCCTTGCAGGTCTTTCTTGAAGTAGCGATAGTCGCCACCCTGGGCTTTCACGTACGCCTGCGCCGAGGCCTCGGAGCTGGTGCCGAGGATCTGCACCACGTAATTGCCCGGTTTCTGCCCGGCGTACCAGCTGCTGTTGCCAGTGCCGCCAGCGGCTGGTTTTTCAGCAGGCTTGGCGGCCGGCTTGGCCACGGCGACCTGGGTCGGTGCCGGGGCCGGCTTGGCTGTCGCAACCGGCTTGGCAGGCTGGGTTGCGACCGGTTTTTGCGCAGGCGCAACCTGCTGCACGGGTTGCGCAGGCGTGGGCGCAGGGCCCGCCGCTACGCCTTGCGGCGGAGCGATGGTGGTCACGGTCGGCGGCGGGTTGCCAGGCTGCAGGGCGGTGTCGCCAGCCGGGCTGCCTTCTTCCCCATCACCCATGCCTGCGGCCTGGGCCAGCGGCTCGCGCATCACCGGCTGCGACTGGCCTCCCAGTGGCAGCGGCACCGGCTGGGACGAGCCAGAGAATTCGATGTTGGCGCCTGGCTTGCCGTCGCCAAGCGGTAACTGAGCCTGGGCAGCCGGTGCGTCGGCCGGCGCTTTTTCGCCTTTCTTGGGCATCAACACGGCAGCTGCAACGGCAACCACGACCACGGCAGACAACGCGAGCACATGTTTTTTTGGCATCTTGAACCCCATGGATGGTCGCTTGGCCGTCGTCCGGCTGGCGATCATGGCTTCGATCAAAGTGTCACGGGCGACCTGGTTGATGTTGCCAGGCCAGCCGTCGGAGTTTTCATGGATATCGGCGATCTGTTCACGGCTGAACACCTCGATGCCCCGGCCTGCGCCTTCCAGGCGCTGTTCCAGGTATTCGCGGGTTTCCTCTTCACTGTAGGGGGCCAGCTCGATAATGTGGAAGCGTTCTTCCTCGACATTGAGCTCGTCCAACCCTGCAATCAGCGAGGGCTCACCAAACAGGAACACGTGCGGGCGCCCTTCCGGCACCCCCGCCGCCAACTCCAGCAACGCTTGGAGTGCCGACTCGTCGAGTTGTTCCGCATCGTCCACCAGCAAGTACACTTCCTGCCCGGTGAGTGCCAGCTGCACCACCTTGGACAGGATCGCCTGCATTTCCGGCTGGGCCACGTCCAGGTTCTGCGCGACCTGGCCCAATACACTGGCAGCATCGCTGGCGCCACGGGCGGACACCACAACGCTCTGCACCGCCTGCTTGTTGGTGCTGGCCACCAGCGCCTGGCGCAGCAGGGTCTTGCCGCTACCCTGCGGGCCGGTGACGACCAGCATCAGTTGGCTGTAGCGAGCCAGGTGGTGCAGCTGGCCGAGCACAGGCTTGCGCTGGGCAGGGAAAAACTTGAAGCCGGGCACGCGCGGTGCGAACGGATCGTGGCTCAACTGGTAATGGTCGAGAAAGGCCTCATCGGCATGCAAACTGGTCATTGCGCTGTCACAACCTCAAAGCTGGGCCACGATCGCGCGGTAATCCGCCGACAGCGTGGCCTGTAGAATCTCTTTCGGATAGTCGTCGGTGACCACGGCCTCGCCCATCTGGCGCAGCAGCACCAGACGCAGACGCCCGTCGAGCACCTTCTTGTCGACCGCCATGTGCTCCATGAAATGCGCCGGGGTCATTTCCTGTGGTGGCACCACCGGCAAACCTGCGTCCTGCAACAGGCGGATTCCGCGATCGCGCTCGGCCTGGTCGAGCCAGCCAAGGCGCATGGACATTTCCAGGGCCATGACCGTGCCCGCCGCCACGGCTTCGCCGTGCAGCCACACGCCATAGCCCATGTGGGTTTCGATGGCATGCCCGAAGGTATGCCCCAGGTTCAGCGTGGCCCGCACGCCAGACTCGCGTTCGTCGGCGCCCACCACTGCGGCCTTGGCCGCACACGAGCGGCGAATGGCTTCGGTCAGGGCTGCCGAGTCGAGGGTACGCAGGGCCTGCATATTGTCTTCGAGCCAGGCGAGGAAGGGCTTGTCACAGATCAGCCCGTACTTGATCACTTCGGCCAGGCCTGCCGAAAGCTCGCGCGCCGGCAAGGTCTTCAGACTGGTGGTATCGATCAGCACCGCGTTGGGCTGGTAGAAGGCGCCGACCATGTTCTTGCCCAGCGGGTGGTTGATGCCGGTCTTGCCGCCAACCGAGGAATCGACCTGGGACAACAGGGTGGTCGGCACCTGGATGAAGTCCACGCCCCGCTGATAGCAGGCAGCGGCAAAGCCGGCCATGTCACCGACCACCCCGCCGCCCAGGGCGACCACGGTGGTACGGCGGTCATGCCGCGCCGTCAGCAGGCCATCGAAGATCAGTTGCAGGGTTTCCCAGTTCTTGTGGGCTTCGCCATCGGGCAGTACCACTGGCAGCACCGAGTAGGCCCCCAGGGTCTTGGCCAGGCGGTCGAGATACAGCGGCGCGACGGTCTCGTTGGAGACGATGGCCACCTGCCGGCCGGCAATGTGCGGCGCCAGCAGCTCGGGCTGGTCCAGCAGGCCTTCGCCAATGTAGATCGGGTAGCTACGCTCGCCCAGGTCGACCTTCAGTGTCTGCATGTATCCCCACAATGTTCTTGGGCGCGGTGCCGTTCTGGCGACCTGCGCGGTAACGTTGAACCTCGCCTCGGCGCTGGTCGCCGAGAATAGTCCCGGGCTAACGGGGCGGCAACTGCTGCAAGCGCTCGAGGATGTCGATCACCACCATGCGTGGTGGCCGCTCGTCGGTTTCTACGACCAGGTCGGCGATCTCGCGGTAGAGCGGGTCGCGGGTTTCCAGCAGGGTCCGCAAGGTCGCCTCGGGGTTGGCGGTGCGCAGCAGCGGGCGATTGCGGTCGCGCGCCGTGCGGCCGACCTGTTGTTCGACCGAGGCGTGCAGGTAGATTACCCGGCCGCCCTGGTGCAGCGCCTGGCGGTTGGCTTCGCGCATGACCGCACCGCCACCGGTGGCCAGGACCACGCCGTCGAGGCCACACAGTTCGGCAATCATCGCTTGCTCGCGATCACGGAAACCGGGCTCGCCTTCCTTGTCGAAAATCCACGGGATGTTGGCGCCGCAACGCAGTTCGATTTCCTTGTCGGAATCCTTGAACAGCAGGCGCAGCTCTTTGGCCAATAGGCGGCCGATGGTGCTTTTACCAGCACCCATGGGCCCCACAAGTATCAAATTTCGCACAGAATCAACGACTCACAGCAATCGCCTGGTCACTCATGATACGCGGAGTCAGGAAGACCAGCAGCTCGGATTTTTTCTCTTGTAATGCATCGCGTCGAAACAGCCGCCCAACATACGGCAGATCACCCAAAAATGGCACCTTGTCGACCACATTGTTTTGCGAAGTCGAGTACACGCCGCCAATCACGATCGTTTCGCCGTCGGCCACGCGAACCTTGGCATTCACCTCGTTCTTGCGGATCGGCGGTACATTGTTCAAGGCATTGACGTAATCCGGTTCGTCCTTGGTCACCCTGACAGCCATGATTACCTTGTTGTCCGGGGTAATTTGCGGGGTCACCTCCAACGACAGCGAGGCCTCGCGGAACGACACGGAGGTAGCGCCGCTCTTGGTGGTTTCCTGGTAGGGCACCTCGGTGCCCTTGAGGATCCTGGCCGTTTCCTTGTCGGCCGTGACCACCTTGGGTTGCGAAATGATCTCGCCATTGCCGCTTTTTTCCATGGCGCTGAGCTCGAGGTCCAGCAGCACATCCCCGCGCAGCAGGCCAAGGCCGATGCTGCTGCCAGCCCGCTCGACACCCAGGTCGACGAACAGCGACTTGCCCGGCAGTGGGTTGTCGCCATACAAAGGGCCGCCCCAGCGCACCCCAAGGGCTTTCTCGTAATCGACGTTGGCCTCGACGATGCGCGCCTCGATCGCCACCTGGCGCACCGGCACATCCAGCTGCGCCACCAGTTGCCGCAGTTCATCGAGGCGTTCGGCCGGCAGGTAGGCCACCAGGGTATTGGTGCGCTCATCGACACTCAGGCTGCCCCACCCGGCGAACAGGCTGTCGTCGGCCAGGCTGGTCTTGAGCAGTTCCGCAAGTTCGGCAGCCTTGGCATGGTGAACAAGCAACAGCTCCCGGCGCATGGGCTGCAACTGCGCCTCCAGCACCTGCCCCGCACGCGCTTCGGCAGTTTGCGCAGCCAGGGTGGCCGCCGGCGCCACCAGCAGCACATTGCCCTCCTGGCGCCGGGCGAGGCTTTTGCTGCGCAAGACCAGGTCCAGCGCCTGATCCCACGGCACGTCCTGCAAGCGCAGGGTGACATTGCCCTGCACGTCGTCACTGGCGACCAGGTTGACGCCGGCATAGTCGGCGAGCACCTGCAAAACCGAGCGAATCTCGACATCCTGAAAGTGCAGCGACAAAGGCTCACCCTGGTAAGGCGTCGCGGCCGCCAGAGGCATGGGCAGCAGGGCCGCCAGCAGATAGATCATCCTCTTTCTCATTCTGATCCGGGGCCTCCTTGCCCAGGCGTTTTGCGAGGGTGATGAACGCCGTGCGTTCATGCCACACCCCTGCCATGAACAACCGTTCGCGCACTTCGACCTGGCGCTGGCCGATGTGCATCACTATCCCTTGATCACGCCCTACCCTGTCTCCAAGGCGAACGCGGTAGAGCCTGCCGGCCGCCCGCAGCAGCGCTTGATGTTCCTGCCCACGCGTCAGGCTGCCGACCATTTCCATCTGGGCGAGGGGCGCGCGGGTCAAACCAGCCGACAGGTGCGTTGCCAACGCGGCAAACGGATCTAGGGCCGGTGCGCGCGTTGCCGGCCTGGCAGGCAGCCGCGCAAGCATGGCGACTGCCGCCCCGGAAACCGGCGCGTGATAGGCATCGACCCGCAGCTGCAAACGCAGCAGGCCTGGTTCGCCATCGCCGGCTGCCAGGCGCATGCTGCGACCGCGCATGACACGCGCCTGACCCAACCACTCGTCCAGCCAGCCCCGCAAGGCTGGGTAGCTGCCCACCACCTGCAACTTCAGTGGCACTACGCTGAAGCCCTGCCGCTGCTGCTGCTCGTGCACATCGAGGCGCTCGACGAGCAGGCCGTGCTCGCGCCCCGAAACCGACAGACGGTCTAGCAGGTCGCTCATGCTTTCGCCGGCAGCCAGCTGCCATTGTGCCTTTTGCAAGCGCTGCCCATCGCTCGCCAGCTGTGCCCGCACCCCCTGCAACTCGGCAATCTGCGCCTGCGTGGCAGCCTGCTGCCGGGTCAGCTCGGCGTGCTTGCCCTCTTCCTCGCCCTGCTGCTGCAACATGCCCGGCAGGCGAATCGCGCAGCCCAGGCCGAACAGCAGCACCGCCAGTGCCAAAGGTGCCAGCCGCCGGAAGCGGCTGGAGCGCTCGGCTGCGCCAAGCCATGCGAGCAATTGCACGCTGGTCACGACCAGAACGCCGCAACGCGCGCAGCCAGCAAGAATTCATCGCCGCCTGGCTGGCTCTTGATATGTTTGAGCTCCACGTCCAGCAGCACGCCGGAGCGCTCGAGGTCGCGCATGAACTGGGCCAGTACGGCGCCGGAGGTGGCGAGCCCGGTCAACTCCAGGCGGCCGTTTTCCAGGTTGAGGCCAAGCAGCTGCATGCCCAATGGCAGTGCCCTTTCGAGGTCGGCGAATAGGCCAGGCAGAATCCCTTGCTGAGCCTGCAGGCCCTCCAGCACCGCCAGGCGGCCGAGCAGTGCGGCATGCTGGGCACGCACATCAGCCAGTGGCTGAGCCTCCAGGGCCAGGGTTTCCAGGGCTGCTTGGCGCTGGGTGTTGGCCAACGCTTGCTGCTGGCCGCGCTGGCGTGCCTGTTGGTCGACCAGCGTCACGGCGCACAATGCCAAGAGGGCGCCAGCCACCAGATGGCTGCGAAACCGGCGCATGGCCGCCTGGCGCTGGCGTTCGCGCCACGGCAGAAGGTTCAGCCGCATCATGGTCGCGCCCCGCCAAGGGCCAGGGCACACGCCAGCAGCATCGGCCCATCGACCTGCGCAAGCCCGGCCAGCGCAGGCAGTTCGTGGCACGGCAGTGCCAGGCTTTGGCCCAGGGCCTGCAGCCAACCCGGCTGCAGCGGTGAGCAGTTGCTGACCCACAACCTGGCAGGCAAAAGCCCTTCGGCGAGCAGCGCAGGCAGCCGCTCCGGCAGTTGCGCGGCCATATCCCCGTCAGCTGCCCGCAGCTCCCGACGCTGCAGCGCCCCGCCAGGCGCCCAGGCATGAACAGTCGCCCTGTGGGGCTCAATACGCAGCAACGCCGCCCCAGCCTGCTCACCCACAGGCAGCATGCGGCGCAGGGCAATGCTGTCGACCTCGACCGCCTCCAGTTGCAGCCCCGCCTGCTGCACCAGCGCCTCGAGGGGTGCCAGTGCACTCTGCCGACACGCTGCAACCAGCACCTCGCTGCAGGCTGGCTGAACACCTGAAGCCCCCAGGACCTGGAAGTCCAGGGCCAGGTCCTCCAGCGGGAATGGAAACAACCGTTCGGCATCCGCCAGCAACTGCG
Organism: Pseudomonas sp. CJQ_9; assembly: GCF_043106615.1. Lineage (NCBI taxonomy): Bacteria > Pseudomonadati > Pseudomonadota > Gammaproteobacteria > Pseudomonadales > Pseudomonadaceae > Pseudomonas > Pseudomonas sp. CJQ_9. Next base: position 95,015 of record NZ_JBICMS010000090.1, read on the forward strand.
CCTCCAGTTGCTCCTCACCGGGCCCCACTGGCAGGTGGCACAGCTTGCAGATGACCTGGCTGGCGGGCAGCGCCAGCGCTACCCGGCGCTCGCCGAGGCCGCTGCGCCTATGGGCGCGCTGCAATGCCGCCGAGACCTGCTCGGGCGCTGCTGCCCAGTCATTGCCTGCCCCGAGCTGCAGCGGCTCATGGGCCCAACCCAGCACCCGCCAGCCGCGTTTGCGCTGTTGCAGTTGCAACAGATGAATGGCGTGAGCGGTAATTTCCACCCCTACCAGTGAACCGGCGTCCTTCCCGAAGCGTCCAAGCATTGCGAATTCCTTGCTGTATGTCGCGCCCCCGCGGCAACACTGGGCCGCGGCCACCCGTCAGGGCGACGGGCTGCCTGGCCGGTGGCCCGGAAAGGCGAAAAAATGCGTATAATGCCCAGCGTTTTTTGGTCCGCCGGACCTGCGTGCAATTCACTTTCAACCTGGACACCGAAAAGCCTTGATACGTCTGCTGAAGTTCTTCTGGTGGTCTTCCGTCGCAGTCATTTGCGCGCTCGTACTCGGTGTGAGCGGTGCGTTTCTGTATCTTAGTCCCAACCTGCCCTCGGTCGATTCGCTCAGAAGCATCCAGTTGCAGATCCCCCTCAAGGTGTACAGCAGCGATGGCAAGCTGATTGCCGAATTTGGCGAAATGCGCCGTTCGCCAATCCGTTTCGCAGACATTCCCCCACAGTTCATTCAGGCATTGCTGTCAGCCGAGGACGACAATTTCCTCAACCACTACGGCGTGGACCCCAGCAGCCTGATGCGCGCGGCCACCCAGCTGGTGAAAACCGGGCACATTCAGACCGGCGGCAGCACCATCACCATGCAGGTGGCCAAGAACTTCTTCCTGACCAGCGAGCGCAGCTTCTCGCGCAAGACCAACGAAATTCTGTTGGCCCTGCAGATCGAGCGGGAGTTGACCAAGGACGAGATTCTTGAGCTGTACGTGAACAAGATCTACCTCGGCAACCGCGCCTACGGCATCGACGCCGCGGCCCAGGTGTACTACGGCAAGTCGATCCGTGACGTGAGCCTGGCACAGATGGCGATGATCGCCGGCCTGCCCAAGGCGCCCTCGCGCTTCAACCCGCTGGCCAACCCGGTGCGCGCCAAAGAGCGTCGCGACTGGATCCTGGGCCGCATGTACAAGCTGGGCAAGATTGACCAGGCCAGCTACCAGGCCGCCCTGGACGAGCCACTCAACGCCAGCTACCACGTGCCAACGCCCGAAGTGAATGCACCGTACGTCGCCGAAATGGCACGCGCGGAAATGGTTGGCCGCTACGGCAGCGACGCTTACACCGAAGGTTTCCGCGTTACCACCACCGTGCCCAGCGACATGCAGGAAATGGCCAACAAGGCCGTCCTCAATGGCCTGTCCGATTATGATGAGCGCCACGGCTACCGCGGCCCTGAAGCACGCTTCCCGGGGCGCACCGAGGCCGCCTGGCGCCAGGAACTGGGCAAGCAACGCACCCTGGGCGGGCTGGAGCCCGGCATCGTCACCCGGGTCGAAAAAACCGGCCTTGCGGTGCTGACCCGTGACGGCCAGCAGGTGCATGTGGCCTGGGACACCATGAAATGGGCGCGCCCGTTCATCAACAGCAACGCCCAGGGCCGCACCCCGCAATCGCCCGCCGATGTCGCCCAGGTCGGTGACCTGGTGCGCCTGCAGCGCCTGGACGATGGCACCTTCAAGTTCAGCCAGGTGCCGGGGGCGCAGAGTGCGCTGGTCACCCTCGACCCTAACAGCGGCGCCATCCGCGCCTTGGTCGGCGGCTTCTCGTTCGAGCAGAGCAACTACAACCGGGCGATGCAGGCCAAACGCCAACCGGGCTCGAGCTTCAAACCATTCATCTACAGCGCTGCACTGGACAGTGGCTATACCGCCGCCAGCCTGGTCAACGACGCGCCGATCGTATTCGTCGACGAATCGGTCGATAAGGTGTGGCGACCGAAGAACGATACCAACACGTTCCTCGGCCCGATCCGCATGCGCGAAGCGCTGTACAAGTCGCGCAACCTGGTTTCGATCCGATTGCTGCAGGCCATGGGCGTGGACCGCACCATCGACTACATCGCCAAGTTCGGCTTCAACAAGCAGGACCTGCCGCGCAACCTGTCGCTGGCCCTGGGCACCGCCACCCTGACGCCGATGGAAATCGCCACAGGCTGGAGCACCTTTGCCAACGGTGGCTACAAGATTGCCCCCTACCTGATCGACCGTATCGAGAGCCGCAGTGGCGAAACGCTGTTCACCGCCAACCCGGCTCGCGTACCCCAAGGTACTGAGGACCAGGCCGGCCTGGCCGCCCCCGAGCAGCCGATCAGCACCGCCAGCATGCCCGGTGAAGCACCGGCGCCCCCCGGCCAAATCCCTGCGGCAGCGCAGCCACCAGCGGTTGCCGAGCGCATCATCGACGGGCGTACCACCTATATTCTCACCAGCATGCTGCAGGACGTGATCAAGCGCGGCACCGGCCGCCGGGCGCTGGCTTTGGGCCGCACCGACCTGGCAGGCAAGACCGGTACCACCAACGAGTCCAAGGACGCCTGGTTCTCTGGCTACAACGCCGACTACGTGACCACCGTGTGGGTTGGTTTCGACCAGCCGGAAACCCTGGGCCACCGCGAGTACGGCGGCACAGCGGCGCTGCCGATCTGGATGAGCTTCATGGGTGCGGCACTCAAGGACAAGCCTGCACATGCGCCGGCCGAGCCAGAAGGTATTCTCAGCCTGCGCGTAGACCCCGTCAGCGGCCGGGCCGCTTCGCCGGGTACACCCAATGCCTACTTCGAGCTGTTCAAGGCCGAGGATTCGCCGCCATCGGTGGACGAACTGGGCAATGGGGCCGTGCCGGGCAGCCCGTTGCCAGCGGATGAAGCGACGCCGATGGACCTGTTCTAAGGCAGGGGCCCCGATCCGGGGCAGGTGCACGGCGGCGTTCGACCCTACGGGCGCCGACACCGGCGCGCCCCTGCCCCTCACCTGCCGGCACCGACGCATTCCCACCGCGCATAAAAAAGCCCCGGCTCGAAAGAGCCGGGGCTTTTTACACCGCTACAACAGCAATCAGCCGTTGAACACGTCATCCACGCTCTTGAGCGGGTAGTGCTTTGGATACGGCAGGGTAGCAACGCCAGACTCGATGGCAGCCTTGGCCACGGCGTCGGAAACGACGGTGATCAGGCGGGCATCCAGCGGCTTCGGAATGATGTACTCACGGCCGAACTCCAGCGCTTGCACGCCGTAGGCATCGCACACTTCCTTAGGTACCGGCAGCTTGGCCAGGTCTTTCAGGGCGATGGCCGCAGCGATTTTCATTTCTTCGTTGATGCGCTTGGCGCGTACGTCCAGGGCACCACGGAAGATGAACGGGAAGCCCAGTACGTTGTTGACCTGGTTCGGGTAGTCCGAACGGCCGGTGGCCATGATCACGTCGTTGCGGGTGGCGTGAGCCAGCGCTGGCGAAATTTCCGGATCAGGGTTGGAGCAGGCGAACACGATCGGGTTGGCCGCCATCGACTTCAGGCCTTCCGCGCTCAGCAGATTCGGGCCGGACAGGCCAACGAACACGTCGGCACCGTCCAGGGCGTCGGCCAGGGTGCGCTTGTCGGTCGCATGGGCGAACTGAGCCTTGTACTGGTTCAGGTCGTCACGGCCAGCGTGGATCACGCCGCTGCGGTCGATCATGTAGATGTTCTCGACCTTGGCACCCATGCTCACCAGCAACTTCATGCAGGAGATGGCAGCTGCACCGGCACCCAGGCACACGATCTTGGCTTCTTCGAGCTTCTTGCCGGCGATTTCCAGGGCGTTGATCATGCCGGCCGCAGTAACGATGGCGGTACCGTGCTGGTCATCGTGGAACACCGGAATGTCGCACTGCTCGATCAGCGTGCGCTCGATCTCGAAGCACTCTGGCGCCTTGATATCTTCGAGGTTGATGCCACCGAAGGTGATCGAGATGCGGCGAACGGTGTCGATGAATGCTTGCGGGCTTTCCGATTCGACTTCGATGTCGAATACGTCGATACCTGCGAAACGCTTGAACAGAACGCCCTTGCCTTCCATGACCGGCTTGGAAGCCAGTGGGCCGAGGTCACCCAGACCGAGGATGGCAGTGCCATCGGAAATCACCGCAACCAGGTTGCCTTTGCCGGTGTATTTGTATGCCAGCTCTGGATCCCGGCCAATTTCACGCACCGGCTCGGCAACACCTGGGCTGTAGGCCAGGGCAAGGTCACGGGCAGTGGCAGTTGGCTTGGAAAGTTCGACGCTCAGTTTCCCCGGGCGAGGTTGAGCGTGATATTCGAGAGCGGCAGTTTTCAGGTCTGACATGGTGGGCATTCCGCTATTTACTGTTCTGACGGACCGCCGAGGATACGCAAAGAGCCGGGTAGTCACAAGACTGGTCGGTCACTTGTGTCAAGGCCTTTAGCCTACGACTTTCCGCTAAAACCCACGGGGGCATACGGCTAACAGTGTGTACAATCCAATAGCGAACTGTCTACATTTTTTAGCCAGAAGTACGCGCCAGCATGCTTGGGTCGGTCAGTGGCAATACCCAGCGCCGCTGCCCTGGCTTGAGGCCACCCTTACGGGAACGGTCCACCACCCAGCCACGCACCTCGACCTGGCGCCCTTTGAGGTTAGCGAAGAAACTGGCCGGGAAGTTACGCTGCAGACGAGCGGAGACCTGCACCACCACCGCACGGTCAAGGTTCAACCAGACACCACCACGGTTGCGTTCGATGCTCATGATTTGGCCACTGAGCACAGCAAAACCGGGCTGCCTGACGGCGTCTGCCGGCACCACGGGCGACTGCCGCCAGAGGCCGGCACCGGCCTGGCGTGCTGCCTGCTCGGCGCGTTGCTGGCAGGCACTGAGGCGCACATTGGGGGCGACGGCCACCCGGTAGCCCAAGCCTTCACTGAGCAATTGTGCTTCGAGATTGTCGCCATTACGGCCATAAATGTGCGCCAGTGTGCGTCCATACTTGTCTTTGGCTTGCACACCTGGCACCAGCCCGATACGCCCGCCACTGGCCTTGACCAACGCCTGCAGGCGCCGCTTGGCAGCTTCGGCATAGGGCTCGCTGCTACGCCCCTTGCGACCGATCTCCGGCGTGTTGATGCCGATCAGCCGCACACTGCGGCCATCCACCAGACGCACGGTGTCGCCGTCGACCACCTGCCGCACCCGAACCTGCTCGGGTTTGACCGGCACCGGGCAGAAGGCCTGGGCCGGCAAATGCCAGATCGCACCCACAAAAAAGGCGCCCACGAGGGGCGCCTTTTTCAGCAACAATGCGAAGCCCGAAGGACTCGCCATGCGCATGATTACTTCTTGGTACCGAACATACCGAAGCGGTCGGCGAACTTCTGTACGCGGCCACCGGTGTCCAGGACTTTCTGCTTACCGGTGTAGAACGGGTGGCACAGGTTGCAAACGTCGATCGACAGGGTGCTGCCCAGGGTCGAACGGGTTTCGAACTTGTTACCGCAGCTGCAGGTGACTGCAACAGCTTCGTAGTTCGGGTGGATACCTTCTTTCATGGTCACTTCCTCGAGCTGCGTGCCGCCACCCAACACCAATTGTTGAATACCGCACGTAATTAGGCGGCGAATAATACCAGAGCACACCGTCAGTGCAAGATGTCGCTTGCACCGACCGTCGTCTGCTAGGCTCGCCAGTTCTTGTAATGCCCTCCGAGACTTTCTGCGTGTCCGACGTCATCCTGCGCCTTGCCCTGCCCTCGCCGTTGCGGCGCCTGTTCGACTACAAGGCGCCAGCGAGCATGGCGCGCCAGGCCCTGGCCCCGGGGATGCGCATTCGCGTGCCCTTTGGGCGACGCGAAATGATCGGCGTACTGGTCGAAGTGTGCGCGCAGAGCGAGGTGCCCGCCGACAAGCTGAAGCCGGCCAGCGCCTTGCTCGACCCGGTATCCCCGATTCCGCCTTCGCTGTTCAAGCTGTGCCTGTGGACCGCGCAGTACTACCAGCACAGCCTGGGTGACACCTTGAGCTGGGCCTTGCCCACGCTACTGCGCCAGGGCGAGCCCGCAGAAATGCGCCAGGAGCGCTTTTGGCACATTGCCCCCGACGCCCGCCTGGACGACCCGCGCATCGCCCGGGCACCGCGCCAGCGCGATGCCCTCAAGACCCTGGCGCAGCACCCGCACGGGGTGGCGCATAGCCTGCTGGCCAAGCTCAACCTGAACAAGGACAGCCTCGACCTGCTGCTGGCCAAGGAACTGGTGCAGATCGAGGTCCGCCGCCAGAAGCCGGGCTCGCGCCACGAACACTGGCTGGCACAACCGGAGCTGCCGCTCAATGACGAGCAACGCGATGCCTTCGAGGCGGTGTGCGAGGGCTTCGGCGGTTTTGCGGCCTTCCTGCTGGCCGGCGTGACCGGCAGCGGCAAGACCGAAGTGTATCTGCAACTGATCCGCGAAACCCTTGAGGCCGGCAAGCAGGCGCTGGTACTGATCCCGGAGATCAACCTCGGCCCGCAAACCCTGGCGCGCTTCGAGCAACGCTTCAACGCCCGGATCGCCTTGCTGCATTCGGCGGTGAATGACCGCGACCGCCTGGACGCCTGGCTGGCGGCACGCGATGGCGAAGCCGACATCATCATCGGCACCCGTTCGGCCCTGTTCACGCCCATGAAAAACCCTGGCCTGATCATCATCGACGAAGAACACGACGGCTCTTATAAACAGCAGGAAGGTCTGCGCTACCATGCCCGCGACCTGGCGCTGGTGCGGGCGCACCAGGAGAACATTCCGATCCTGCTCGGCTCCGCCACGCCCTCGCTGGAAACCTTGCACAACGCCCTCACCGGCCGCTACCGCCTGTTGCGCATGAATCAGCGCGCGGGCGGCGCACGCCCACCGCGCATGCTGCGCCTGGATGTCAAAAGCCTGCCGCTGGACAGTGGCATCAGCGGCCCCCTGCAGCAAGCCATCCGCCTTACACTGGAAGCCGGCCAGCAGGTGCTGGTGTTCCTCAACCGCCGCGGCTTCGCCCCGACGCTGCTGTGCCACGATTGCGGCTGGCTGTCGGAGTGCCCGCGCTGCGACGCGCGCATGACCGTGCACCAGCGCTCCGGGGTGTTGCGCTGCCACCACTGCGGCTATGACGAACGCCTGCCACACCAGTGCCCCCAGTGCGACCACGTCGACCTGCGCCCGGTCGGTGCGGGCACCGAACGCGCCGAGGAACGCCTGAAAGTGCTGTTCCCGGACTACCCGATTCTGCGCGTGGACCGCGACAGCACGGCGCGCAAGGACGCCATGCACCAGCTGGTCAGTACCATCCAGAAAGGCCAGCCGAGCATTCTTGTCGGTACCCAGATGCTTGCCAAAGGGCACCATTTCCCGCGGGTAACCCTGGTGGCCATCCTCGATGCCGACGGGGGGCTTTTCTCGGGCGACTTCCGCGCCAGCGAGCGCATGGCGCAACTGATCGTGCAGGTCGCCGGGCGCGCCGGGCGTGCCGAGGAACCGGGCAAGGTCATCATCCAGACCCACCTGGCCGATCACCCGCTGCTGGTGCAACTGACCGAACAAGGCTACTTCGCCTTTGCCGAACAGGCCCTGGACGAACGCCGTGCCGCCGGGCTGCCACCCTACTCGCACCTGGCCTTGCTGCGCGCAGAAGCGCACAAGCCGGGGCAGGCTGAAGGTTTTCTGGACGAGGCCTGCGCCGCCGCCGAGCGCCTGGTCGCCGAACAGCGGCTGCCAGGCATCGAGCTGCTGGGCCCGGTTCCAGCCCCCATGGAGCGCCGCGCCGGGCGTTTCCGCGCGCAGTTGTTGATACAGGCCAACACCCGGGCGCCTTTGCATCGACTGATCAGTGCCTGGTTGCTAGTGTTGGAGCAGATGCCAAGCGGGCGCCAGGTACGTTGGTCGCTGGATGTCGACCCGGTTGACCTTTATTGAGCTGCAAGCTGCAAGCTGCAAGCTGCAAGCTGCAAGCTGCAAGCTGCAAGCTGCAAGCAAGAGCGGAACAGGGCCAGGCGCTGCAACCAAGCTTTTTCTTGCGACTTGCTACTTGCGACTTGCTACTCGCGACTTCCAACGTGAAGCCCAAAGGTTGGCAACCCGCTCCCAGGCACGGATAATGCCCAGTTTTTCCACCTGCGCATCCAAGCGCTGCACCGCGCTTGCGGTCGAAAAGAGACCCCCATGAAAGACACCATTCGCCAGCTGATCCAGCAAGCCCTCACCCAACTCGTCACCGACGGTGTGCTGCCTGAAGGGCTGTCGCCGGCGATCCAGGTGGAAAACGCCCGGGACAAGACCCACGGCGACTTCGCCAGCAATATCGCGATGATGCTGGCCAAGCCGGCCGGCATGAAGCCGCGCGACCTGGCGGAAAAACTGATCAACGCCCTGCCGGCCAGCGCCGATATCAGCAAGGTCGAGATCGCAGGCCCAGGCTTCCTCAATTTCTTCCAGAACACCGACGCCCTGGCCAACCGCCTGGACGCTGCCCTGGCCGACGCCCACCTGGGCGCGCGCAAGGCCGGCCCGGCGCAAAAAGTGGTGGTCGACCTGTCGGCCCCCAACCTGGCCAAAGAGATGCACGTCGGCCACCTGCGCTCGACCATCATCGGTGACAGCGTGGCGCGGGTGCTGGAGTTCTTGGGCGACACCGTCATCCGCCAGAACCACGTGGGCGACTGGGGCACCCAGTTCGGCATGTTGATGGCCTACCTGCAGGAAAACCCGATCACCAGCGATGAGCTGTCGGACCTGGAAAACTTCTACCGCGCGGCCAAGAAGCGTTTCGACGAGTCCGAGGCATTCGCCACCCGTGCCCGCGGCCTGGTGGTCAAGCTGCAGGCCGGTGACCCGGAATGCCTGGCCCTGTGGACACGCTTCAAGGACATTTCGCTGTCGCACTGCCAAAAGACGTATGAACTGCTCAACGTCAAGCTGACCATGGCGGACGTGATGGGTGAAAGCGCCTACAACGACGACCTGGCCAATGTCGTGGCGGACCTCAAGGCCCAGGGCCTGCTGGTCGAAGACCAGGGCGCCCAGTGCGTGTTCCTCGACGAGTTCAAGAACAGCGACGGCGACCCGCTGCCAGTGATCGTGCAGAAGGCCGACGGCGGTTACCTGTACGCCACCACCGACCTGGCCGCCGTGCGCTACCGCAGCAACGTGCTCAAGGCCGACCGTGCCCTGTACTTCGTCGACCAGCGCCAGGCCCTGCACTTCAACCAGGTGTTCGAAGTGGCCCGCCGCGCAGGCTTCGTCGGCCACCCGATGCAAATGGAGCACATGGGCTTCGGCACCATGAACGGCGCCGATGGCCGCCCGTTCAAAACCCGCGACGGCGGCACCGTGAAGCTGATCGACCTGCTGACCGAGGCCAAGGAACGGGCCTACGCACTGGTCAAGGAAAAGAACCCGAGCCTGGCCGACGACGAACTTCGCCGCATCGGCGAAGTGGTGGGCATTGGTGCGGTGAAATACGCCGACCTGTCCAAACACCGCACCAGCGACTACAGCTTCAACTTCGAGCTGATGCTCAACTTCGAAGGCAATACCGCGCCTTACCTGCTGTACGCCTACACCCGTGTTGCTGGCGTGTTCCGCAAGCTGGGCAAGCGCTTTGACCAAGCCGATGGCAAGATCGGGCTGCAGGCCGCCCACGAGCAGGACCTGGCCGCACGCCTGGCGCAGTTTGGCGAAACCCTGAACAGCGTTGCCGAGAAAGGCACACCGCACGTGCTGTGCAGCTACCTGTACGACCTCGCCGGCCTGTTCTCCAGCTTCTACGAGAACTGCCCGATCCTCGCCGCTGAAACCTCCGAGCAGCAACAGAGCCGCCTGCGCCTGGCCGCCCTGACTGGCCGCACCCTCAAACAAGGTCTGGAACTGCTCGGCCTGGAAACCCTGGAGCGCATGTAAGTTGGCTGCCAAGAAAAAACCCGCACCCAAACGCGGCGCCAGCCGCCAGACAGCGCCAGCCAAACAGCCGATCCCCGGCTGGGTATGGCTGGCGGTCGGCCTGACCGTTGGCGCGTTCATCGTGTTCCTGATGAAGCTCGAACCCGGCGGCGATGACATCAAGCGGGCCAAACCCGAGCAGCAAAAGGCCGACAAAGTGGCCGAAGCCAGCAAGCCTGCCCAGGCCACACCGCAACAGCCGGTGAAACCCAAGTACGACTTCTACACCTTGCTGCCAGAGTCGGAAGTCATCGTGCCGCCAGAGGCCGTACCGGAGAAAACACCCCCGGTTCCGGCCCAGCCGGTCACACCGGTTACCCCCGCTGAAGCGGCGAAAATCGACACGGCGCGGGCCCAGGCAGCACTGCTTGGCCAAACCCCGCCTCCGGCCCCGCCAGTGATCAAGCCGGCAGCGACCACCCAGTACTTCCTGCAGGCGGGCTCGTTCCGCAAACAGGCCGACGCCGACAAGGTGCGGGCCCAGATCATTCTGCTGGGCCAGTCAGTGAAGGTGGAGTCGGGTACGGTCAAGGAAGAAACCTGGTACCGCGTGATGGTCGGGCCGTTCAGCAACCGCGAACAGCTGACCGGTGCGCAGAAACAGCTCGCCGGCGCTGGTTTCGCCAACCTGTTGCTGCAACAGCGCCAGACCCGCCAGTAACCTTTGAAGGGGCGCTGTGCGCCCCGGTCAGACTTGAGCCGCCCCAGTGCCGCGGCTTACCTTGCGACAGGGCTGCAAAGCAGCCCTTGCCCTCTCAGCCCCGCCCCGCGTTGCGCTCGGACACCTGGCTATTGAGTGTCCAGAAGTCGTACAGCACCCCTACCAGGAACAGGCCACCGGTCAGGAAGTAGATGATCGCGGTCACCCACTTGCCCTGATACAGCCGGTGCAGGCCGAACACGCCGAGGAACGTCAGCAGGACCCAGGCGATGTTGTAGTCGATGCGCCCAGACTGGAACCTCAGGTCGGCCTCACGGTCCATGGACGGGATCAGAAACAGGTCGATCAGCCAGCCGATACCCAGCAGGCCGAAGGTGAAGAACCAGAGGGTGCCGGTTACCGGCTTGCCGTAGTAGAAACGATGTGACCCGGTGAAGCCGAAAATCCACAGCAGATAACCGATGGTCTTGCTGTGCGTGTCGTGGTAGGGCGTTCCCTGTTGATAACTGTTCATGCCTAGCCCTCGTGGGTTATGGGAAAATTTTCTAAGAAAAAATGTGACTTTTTCGTCACAGGCCGACGTATGGCACCGTGCCAATCGACCAACGGATCATAAATTGATCAAAAAGCTGTTATAAAGTTGCGCGCCCAACACATAACTATTCACAAGAGCTTCATCTATGCCGCCTTTACTCAAGACATGGCTGACCCTCTGCCTATTATTGCCCCTGGCCGCCCACGCCACCAATCGTGAGCAACGTCTTCCCAATGGTTTCACCGGCTACACCAGCAATGCCGCCGTGAGGCATGCAGCGGTCAAGCAGACTGCGCCCCATGCTCGCACTGTCAGCGCCGCCAGCACCCGCGGTAGCAAGGTGGCCGCGATGTCGCCCAAGCAGAGCAGCGATGTGCTCAGCCGCGCGGTCAATGTACTCGGTACACCCTACGTTTGGGGTGGTAGCAGCCCGAAAAAGGGTTTTGACTGCAGTGGCCTTGTCAAGTACGCCTTCAACGACGTGGCCAACGTAGACCTGCCACGCACGTCCAATGCCATGGCCCAGGGCCATGGGGTGAAAGTGGCCAAGGGCGAGTTGAAGCCGGGGGACCTGATCTTCTTCAACATCAAAAGCCGCCGGGTGAATCACGTTGCCATCTATCTGGGCAACGACCGTTTCATCCACGCGCCCCGGCGCGGCAAGCGGGTGAGCATCGACAACCTGAGCAAGCCTTACTGGCAGAAGCATTACGTGGTCGCCAAACGGGTGTTGCCGAAAGAGCAGCAGCTGAGCCTGGCCAAGCGCTAAGCTTTTTCCACCTGTAATGGCGCGATCGCCGGCAAGCCAGCTCCCCCACAAATCTGTAGAACTGTGGTGAACCTGTGGGAGATCACACAGCCCTACGGGCTGCGCTGTCGCACAGAGAACTCGATTCGTAACCGCGACGCGGCCTGTGTGGGAGCGGGCGTGCCCGCGAAGAAGGAGACGCGGTGGCAGGCACCGGCTACGCCGGTGTTCGCGGGCACGCCCGCTCCCACAAAGACCCCGCTAAATCAATAAGTTATGTACTGTTCTATGAGAGCTGGCTTGCCGGCGATAAGGCCTGTAGAGGCACTATAAATCGTCAACCAGGCCCCTCTCTCGCAACCCACACAATGCCCCTTCCATCGTCCGCATCCCTTGCGCACCACCCGCCTGCATCACCGAACACAACTGCGCCATCCGCCCCTCGCGCACCAGGTTGCGCACCGCCGGCGTCGCCACCAACACTTCCCGCGCTGCAACCCGCCCACCGCCCACGCGGCGTACCAGCACCTGCGCCACCACCATTTGCAACGACTCCGCCAGCATCGCCCGCACCAACGGCTTTTCATCGGCCGCAAATACCTCCACCAGCCGCTCGATGCTGCTGGCCGCCGAGCGCGCATGTACCGTCGCCAGCACCAGGTGCCCCGTCTCAGCCGCTTGTAAGGCCAGGCGAATGGTCTGCAGGTCGCGCAACTCGCCGATCATGATCACGTCCGGGTCCTGGCGCAGCGCGCTGCGTAGCCCCTGGGCAAAGCCGCTGCTGTGGCAACCAACCTCACGCTGGTTGACCAGACTACGCTGGCTGCTGTGGATAACTTCAACAGGGTCTTCCAGGGTAATGATGTGCAGCGCTTTTTTGCGGTTCAGCTGGTCCAGCAACGTTGCCAGTGTGCTGGACTTGCCACTGCCGGTCGGCCCACCCACCAGCACCAGGCCATCGCGGTACTGGACCACAGCTTGAAACACATCGGTCAGCGCTAGCTCATCCAGCGTAGCGATACGCCCTGGGATCAGGCGGAAGGTCGCCGCAGGCCCATTCAGCTGACGAAACAGGTTCACGCGAAAGCGCCCAAGAGCAGGCAGCGCCAGCGCCAGGTCCAGTTCATCCCCCTGCGCCCACTGCTCGCGCTGCGTGTCATCAAGCAGGGTTGCCATGCCCTCGCGCAAGGCGCCCGCGGCGAGCGGCGGCATGGCCATGCGCTGCAGCTCGCCATCCAGGCGCAGCATGGGTGCCTGGCCGGCCGCCAGGTGCAGGTCCGAAGCCCGCACCGCCACGGCACGTGCCAACAGGTCGGTCACATCCATGAGACTCCCCAAAGGCTTTCAAGTAGGTAGAATGCGGCAAAACCAACACTAGCCGGCCACCCTCCATGTCCACCCTAGCAGACAACCTTTCCGCGATTTCCGCCCGTATCGCCAGTGCTGCACAGGCAGCCGGGCGTGAGCCGGCCAGCGTCCAACTGCTGGCCGTGAGCAAAACCAAGCCAGCCGCTGCGATCCGCGAGCTGTACGCCGCTGGCGTGCGCGATTTCGGGGAAAATTACCTACAGGAAGCCCTGACAAAGCAGCAGACACTCGGCGATTTGCCCTTGATCTGGCACTTCATTGGCCCCATTCAATCGAACAAGACCAAAGCCATTGCCGAGCATTTCGACTGGGTGCATTCCGTGGACCGCCTGAAAATCGCCCAACGCCTTTCAGAACAGCGCCCTGCCGGGCTGGCACCGCTGAACATATGCCTACAGGTGAACGTCAGTGGCGAAGACAGCAAGTCCGGCTGCGCTGCCGCTGAACTGCCGGCCTTGGCCAAGGCCGTGGCGGCCCTGCCCAACCTGCGCCTGCGCGGGCTGATGGCGATCCCCGAACCCACCGACGAGCGCGCCGCTCAGGAGGCCGCGTTCGCCAGCCTGCGTAACCTGCTGGAACAGCAGCACCTGGGGCTGGACACCTTGTCCATGGGCATGAGCCACGACTTGGAAGCGGCCATTGCACAAGGTGCGACCTGGGTACGCATCGGTACCGCCCTGTTCGGCGCCCGCGCCCCACTCAATCCCGGCCAGGGCTGATTGCATGCTTTACTCACTCTTTTCCACAAGGACCTGACATGAGCAAGACTCGTATTGCCTTTATCGGCGCCGGCAACATGGCCGCCAGCCTGATCGGAGGTCTGCGTGCCCAGGGCCTGGACGCCTCGCAGATTCGCGCCAGCGATCCGGGCGCCGAGACCCGCAGCCGCATCCAGGCCGAACACGGCATCCAAACCTTCGAGGACAATGCCCAGGCCATCGACGGTGCCGACGTGATCGTGCTGGCGGTCAAGCCGCAGGTCATGAAAGCGGTGTGCCAGGCCTTGCAAGCCAGCCTGCGCGATGGCCAACTCATCGTTTCCATCGCTGCCGGCATCACCTGCGCCAGCCTGCAAAGCTGGGTGGGCGCGCGCCCCGTGGTGCGCTGCATGCCCAACACGCCGGCGCTCCTGCGCCAGGGCGTGAGCGGCCTGTACGCCACCGCCGAGGTGTCCGCCGCACAGCGCCAGCAGGCCGAGCAACTGCTGTCGGCGGTAGGCACGGCGCTGTGGCTTGAGCAGGAACAGCAACTGGACGCCGTGACCGCGGTTTCCGGCAGCGGCCCGGCCTACTTCTTCCTGCTGATAGAAGCCATGACTGCCGCAGGCGAAAAGCTTGGGCTGCCGCGTGAAACCGCCTCTCAACTGACCCTGCACACGGCCTTGGGCGCTGCACGCATGGCGGTCGCCAGCGATGTCGACGCCGCCGAACTGCGCCGCCGTGTCACCTCGCCCGCCGGCACCACTGAAGCGGCGATCAAGTCGTTCCAGGCCAGCGGCTTCGAAGCGATCGTCGAGCAGGCCCTGCAGGCTGCCGCGACGCGCTCCGCGGAACTGGCCGAACAACTGGGCAAATAAGGAGTTATCGATGAATGCACTCTCCGGCGCCGCGATCTTCGTGGTGCAAACCTTGGTCAGCCTGTACCTGGTGATCGTGCTGCTGCGCTTCGTGCTGCAGCTGGTCAAGGCCAATTTCTACAACCCGCTGTGCCAGTTCGCGGTGCGCGCCACCCAGCCGCTGCTCAAGCCGATCCGCCGCATCATCCCCAGCGTGGGCGGCCTGGACACCTCGTCGCTGCTGCTGTCGGTGCTGATCCAAGCGCTGCTGATGGCCTTCGTGCTGATGGTCACCTACGGCACCTTCGGTGACGTCCTGCACCTGCTGATGTGGGCGATCATCGGTATTACCTCGCTGTTCCTGAAGATTTTCTGGGTGGCGATGATCGTCATGGTGATCGTTTCCTGGGTTGCGCCCAACAGCCACAACCCGGCCGCCGAACTGGCCTACCAGATCAGCGAACCGGTGCTGGCCCCCTTCCGCCGCATCGTGCCCAACCTGGGCGGCATGGACATTTCGCCGATCTTCGCCTTCCTGGCGATCCAGGTGATCCAGTCGTTCGTCATGCCGCCGCTGGCTGCCTACGCCGGCATGCCCCAGGAGCTGTGGCGCATGATCTGACCCCGCATGCACCCGGCGGCAAGCCTTTGCTTGCCGCTGGGGGTAGCGCTCTTTAGACTTACGCCTCCGTCAAGCGTGAGCAGGGTCGATGTCCACTGTCTTTCCCGAAGATTCCGTCGGTCTGGTAGTACCGCAAACCGCCCGGTTCGATGAACCGCTGGCGCTGGCCTGCGGCCGCTCCCTGGCCGGTTACGAGCTGGTCTACGAGACCTACGGCACCCTCAATGCCAGCGCGAGCAACGCCGTGCTGATCTGCCATGCGCTGTCTGGCCACCACCATGCCGCCGGCTACCATGCCGCCACCGACCGCAAACCGGGTTGGTGGGACAGCTGCATCGGCCCTGGCAAGCCCATCGATACCAACCGTTTCTTCGTGGTCAGCCTGAACAACCTCGGCGGTTGCAACGGCAGCACCGGCCCCAGCAGCGTCAACCCGGCCACCGGCAAACCCTACGGCGCCGAGTTTCCGGTACTGACCGTGGAAGACTGGGTGCACAGCCAGGCGCGCCTGGCCGATCGCCTGGGCATCCAGCAGTGGGCAGCCATCGTTGGCGGTAGCCTGGGTGGCATGCAGGCGCTGCAGTGGACCATGACCTACCCGGAGCGCGTGCGCCACTGCGTCGACATCGCCTCGGCACCGAAACTGTCGGCGCAGAACATCGCCTTCAACGAAGTGGCACGCCAGGCCATCCTCACCGACCCCGAGTTCCACGGCGGTTCGTTCCAGGACCAGGGCGTGATCCCCAAGCGGGGCTTGATGCTGGCGCGCATGGTCGGCCACATCACCTACCTGTCCGATGACTCGATGGGTGAAAAATTCGGCCGCGAGCTCAAGAGCGACAAGCTCAACTATGACTTTCACAGCGTCGAGTTCCAGGTCGAGAGCTACCTGCGCTACCAGGGGGAGGAGTTTTCCGGGCGGTTCGATGCCAACACCTACCTGCTGATGACCAAGGCGCTGGACTACTTCGACCCCGCTGCCGCTCACGGCGGCGACCTGGCAGCCACCCTGGCCAACGTCAAGGCAGACTACTGCATCATGTCGTTCACCACCGACTGGCGCTTCTCCCCCGCCCGTTCGCGGGAGATCGTCGACGCCCTGATGGCAGCACGCAAGAACGTCTGCTACCTGGAGATCGACTCACCTTATGGGCACGATGCCTTCTTGATCCCCACACCTCGCTACATGCAGGGTTTCTCGAACTACATGAACCGCATTGCCATCTGAGGACAGCATGAGAGCCGATCTGGAAATCATCCACGACTGGATCCCCGCCGGCAGCCGGGTACTCGACCTGGGCTGCGGCAGCGGCGAACTGCTGGCCTCGCTGCGTGACCGCAAGCAGGTCACCGGCTATGGCCTGGAGATCGACCCCGACAATATCGCCGCCTGCGTGGCCAAGGGTGTGAACGTCATCGAGCAAGACCTGGACAAAGGCCTGGGCAACTTCGCCAGCAACAGTTTTGACGTGGTGATCATGACGCAGGCCCTGCAGGCCGTGGAGTACCCCGATCGCATCCTCGACGAGATGCTGCGCGTGGGCCGCCAGTGCATCATCACCTTCCCCAACTTCGGGCACTGGCGTTGCCGCTGGTACCTGGCGACCAAAGGCCGCATGCCGGTATCGGACTTCATGCCCTATACCTGGTACAACACACCGAACATTCACTTCTGCACCTTCGCCGACTTTGAAGAGCTGGTGCATGAGCGCCGGGCCAAGGTGCTCGACCGCCTGGCGGTCGACCACCTGCACCGCAATGGGTGGGGTGGCCGGCTTTGGCCTAATCTTCTGGGTGAGATCGGCATCTACCGCGTCAGCAGCCCGAGCCTGCAAGAGCACCAGCTCGCGGTCTGACACACACCGGAGGAAGCGCCCATGCGTCGCCCCGTGCGCAGCAGCCCGCTAGGGTTCAAGCAGATTATCGAAACCGGCGGCATCAGCAACTCCATCAGTTTCAACCAGGAAGTGTTCCCAGGCGAATGATGAATTTCCAGCAACTCGTATTGGCCAGCCACAACGCCGGCAAACTCAAGGAACTCCAGGCCATGCTCGGCCAATCGGTGCAACTGCGCTCGATTGGCGAATTCAGCCAGGTAGAGCCAGAAGAAACTGGCTTGTCGTTCGTCGAAAACGCCATCCTCAAGGCGCGCAACGCTGCACGTATTTCCGGCCTGCCGGCCTTGGCCGACGATTCCGGCCTGGCCGTGGACTTCCTCGGCGGTGCGCCGGGCATCTACTCGGCGCGCTATGCCGATGGCAAGGGTGACGCGGCAAACAATGCCAAGCTGCTCGACGCGCTGAAAGATGTGCCAGAAGCCGAGCGCGGTGCACAGTTCGTCTGTGTGCTGGCACTGGTCCGCCACGCGGATGACCCGCTCCCGATCCTCTGCGAGGGCCTGTGGCAAGGGCGCATTCTGTTCCAGGCCAGTGGCGAGCATGGCTTCGGCTACGACCCGCTGTTCTGGGTGCCCGAACGCAACTGCTCCAGCGCCGACCTGGCACCTGTGGACAAGAACCAGCTCAGCCACCGCGCCCGCGCCATGGCCCTGCTGCGCCAACGCCTGGGCCTGGCATGATCGCAACGCTGGCTACCCCTGGCGCGGCGGGCTTTACCAGCCTGCCGCCGCTGGCGCTGTACATCCACATTCCGTGGTGCGTGCGCAAATGCCCTTACTGCGACTTCAACTCCCACGCGGCCGGCCCTGAGCTGCCGGAAGACGCCTACGTCGCGGCGCTGTTGACCGACCTGGACCAGGAGCTGGCGGCGGTGCAAGGCAGGCCGATCAGCTCGATCTTCTTCGGTGGCGGTACGCCCAGCCTGTTCAGTGCAGGCTCCCTGGGCCGCCTGCTGCGCGGCGTGGAGCAGCGCATACCGTTCGCAGCAGACATCGAGATCACCCTGGAGGCCAACCCGGGCACCTTCGAGCAGGACAAGTTCAAGGCCTACCGGCAAACCGGCATCAATCGCCTGTCCATTGGCGTGCAGAGCTTTCAGCCGGCCAAGCTGCAGGCCCTTGGGCGCATCCACAATGGTGACGAAGCTGTCCGAGCCGCCGGCATGGCGCGCGCGGCCGGCTTCGATAACTTCAACATGGACCTCATGCACGGCCTGCCCGATCAGTCGCTGGAAGACGCCCTGGGCGACCTGCGCCAAGCCATGGACCTGGGGCCCACTCACCTGTCGTGGTACCAACTGACCGTCGAGCCCAACACGGTATTCTGGAACCAGCCGCCGGAGCTGCCCGAGGACGACATTCTCTGGGACATCCAAGAAGCCGGCCAGGCGCTGATGGCCGAGCATGGTTTTCGCCAGTACGAGGTCTCGGCCTATGCTCAGGCTGGCCGCGCTGCGCGGCATAACCTCAACTACTGGCGTTTTGGCGACTTCATCGGCATCGGCGCCGGCGCCCACGGCAAACTGACCTTCGCTGACGGCCGCATCCTGCGCACCTGGAAGACTCGTTTGCCCAAGGACTACCTGAACCTGGCCAAACCGTACAAGGCCGGTGAGAAGCTGCTGCCAGTTGACGAGTTGCCGTTCGAGTTCCTGATGAACGCCCTGCGCCTGACCGATGGTGTGGAAGCCCAGCTGTTCACCCAGCGCACCGGCTTGCCGCTGGAGCAGTTGCGCGAAGCCCGTCGGGCAGCCGAACAAAAGGGCCTTTTGCAGGTCGAACCGGATCGACTGGTGGCCACGCCAAGGGGCCAGCTATTCCTCAATGACCTGCTGCAGTATTTCTTGACCTAAGGATGACCCATGGATCTGGTACTTGATCTGCTCGCGACGGTTTCCCGCTGGAGCCGCGGCAACCTGTCAGAAATTTCGCTGGCCTTGGTAGGCTGCATGCTTGTGCTGTTCGGCAGCGACGTCAAAGGCTGGGCCGAACAACGGCTGGGCAGCCTGGCGGGCGCCCTGCGCGTACCGTTCATGGCGGTGATGGTGATGATCGGCAGCGGCGCGGCACTGATCTATGCCACACCCTGGGTGGTGAAGGGGCTGAGCCAGTTCAACAACTACGCCCTGGCGCCCGTGCTGCTGGTGGTCGTGGTGCTGATTGGCGTGGTGGCCGACCGGCGCGGCTGAAACACAGCCTGGGGCTGAACGCGTGTGGGAAATTCTGTCTTGCCCAGTTTCCAGAAGCTGGCGCGATCACTGTAGGAGCGGGTTTACCCGCGAAGAGGTCGGCACTGCCAGCAGAAGGCTTGAGATAGCCGGGGCTGCTTTGCAGCCCATCGCGACACAAGGCCGCTCCTACACCGATCGCGCTAGTTGATCAGCGCAGGAAACAAGCGGGGCGCAGATTCTAAAAGCTGCCCCGGCAAACCAGGGCAGCCCTACCACTTGACTAGCCTTTAACGGGCGTCATCGAAGTGGTCGCGCATGAAGTCCCGAACGGTCTTGAGCAAGATCAAAATCCGGGCGAGCCTCCAGACACGGCTCAGCGCATCAAGCAATCGCTTCATGTGCATTGGCCTCCGTGTTGGCGGGCCAATCTTCCAGCATCTAACCGGTACTTCGATGCCTTCGAAAGCTGTGTAGAGCGTTCAGTGAAGTGGCCAGGTTAATGGCCCTTCGAAGAAGTCACCGGCACGGTTCTCAGGCCATGTCGAAGGGGCCGGAAAGCAGAATTCTTCTCCTACCCGACCCATCACTGAATGGACTCTCACAGGAGCAGCTAGATGATACCCGGTCTACTTGACCGAGACTGTTAACTGCTTCGACACACTTGATGCCGGGTATTTCCGCACATTGACCCTGCTTCTGAAGGTGCCTATGATCACCTGACTGTGTAGAGCTTTCAGTGAAGCCTTGAAGCGAAGGATACTCAGTCCTTTTGCTCACACAAAAAAACCGCTCATCTCAGAGCGGTTTTTTTTGGCCTGCATTTCTACAGGCCCCAGCGTACCAAAAGGCCGATTCAGCCGATCAGTCCACCTTCTCGAACTTCAAATCCCACACCCCATGCCCCAGCCGCTCGCCGCGGCGTTCGAACTTGGTGATCGGGCGCTCTTCGGGGCGCGGTACGTAGGTACCGTCTGCTGCGCGGTTGCGGTAGCCCGGAGCAGCGCTCATCACTTCCAGCATGTACTCGGCATACGGCTCCCAGTCGGTGGCCATGTGGAACACGCCACCGGGCTTGAGCTTGCGCCGTACCAGCTCGGCGAACTCCAGCTGCACGATACGGCGCTTGTGGTGGCGCGCCTTGTGCCAAGGGTCGGGGAAGAACAGCATCAGGCGGTCGAGGCTGTTGTCGGCCACGCAGCGGTTCAACACTTCGATGGCATCGCAGTCATACACCCGCAGGTTCTTCAAACCCTGGGTCAGCACACCATTGAGCAGCGCACCAACACCGGGGCGGTGTACTTCCACACCAATGAAGTCCTGCTCCGGCGCGGCGGCGGCCATTTCCAGCAGGGAATGCCCCATACCGAAGCCGATCTCCAGGGTACGCGGCGCACAACGGCCGAATACCTGGTCGTAGTCCACCGGGCTGTCGGCCAACGGCAGGATGTACAGCGGGCCGCCTTGGTCCAGGCCGCGTTGCTGGCCTTCGGTCATACGCCCGGCACGCATCACGAAACTCTTGATGCGGCGGTGTGGGCGCTGGTCGCCGTCGGCGGCGATCGGCGTATCTTGCGAATCAGTCATCTGGGGCTCTTACTTGATCAGACCATCCAGCGGCGAAGAGGCGCTGGCATAGAGTTTTTTCGGCATCCGGCCGGCCAGGTAGGCCATGCGACCGGCGACGATGGCGTGCTTCATGGCTTCGGCCATCAACACCGGCTGCTGGGCGTGGGCAATGGCCGAGTTCATCAGCACCGCCTCGCAGCCCATTTCCATGGCGATGGTGGCGTCGGAAGCGGTGCCCACGCCGGCATCGACCAGCACCGGGACTTTCGATTCTTCCAGGATGATCTGCAGGTTGTACGGGTTGCAGATACCCAGGCCCGTGCCGATCAGGCCGGCCAACGGCATCACCGCGATGCAGCCCGCCTCAGCCAGCTGGCGGGCTATGATCGGGTCATCGCTGGTGTAGACCATCACGTCGAAACCATCCTTGACCAGCACTTCGGCGGCCTTGAGGGTTTCGATCACGTTGGGGAACAGGGTCTTCTGGTCCGCCAGCACTTCGAGCTTGACCAAGGTCCGCGACTCGTGGGACTTGTAGCCTTCCAGCAGCTCGCGGGCCAGGCGGCAGGTACGCACGGCCTCGGTGGCGTCGAAGCAGCCTGCGGTATTGGGCAGGATGGTGTACTTGTCGGGCGACAACACGTCGAGCAGGTTCGGCTCACCCGCGTTCTGGCCAAGGTTGGTCCGGCGCACGGCCACGGTGACGATCTCGGCACCCGAGGCCTCGGTGGCCAGGCGGGTCTCTTCCATGTCACGGTATTTGCCGGTGCCGACCAGCAGGCGCGACTGGAACGTGCGCCCGGCCAGAATGAAGGGCTTGTCGCTGCGAACGTTGCTCATCGTTGTTCCTCGGGAAAAGGTTGCAGGGCTTGCTTGTGAACCACCAGGCTGCTGTCAGCCGCCACCGATCGCGTGGACCACTTCGACCTGGTCGCCGTCGTTCAGCAGGGTGCTCTCGTGCTGGCTACGCGGCACGATATCCAGGTTCAGTTCCACGGCAATGCGGCGCCCACTGAGCTCCAGGCGCGTCAGCAGGGCTGCAACGCTCTCGCCGGCAGGCAGTTCGTAAGGTTCACCGTTCAGTTGAATGCGCATGCGCACGGCCACCATTATTCTTTGGGGCCCGCATTCTAGCGCCGAACCGCCCCGCAACCCAAGGGCGGTACGCGCCATGAGTCGCGATTGTGGACCAGCTGGTCAGCCCAGCCGCCAGGCCGCCAACCCAAGGCATAGCCAGCCGGCCAGGAAACACAGGCCGCCAATCGGGGTGATGATGCCCAGCTTGGTCAGGCCGCTGAGGGCCAGCAGGTACAGGCTGCCGGAGAACAGCGCGATACCCGCCGCAAACAGCCCACCGGCCCAGCCCACCAGGCGCCCAGGCAGGTGCGCCGAGAGCACGGCAACCGCAAGAATCGCCAGCGCATGCACCAGTTGGTAGGTCACGCCGGTGTGGAACACCGCCAGGTAGTCGGCCGTCAGCCGGTTTTTCAGGCCGTGGGCGGCGAAGGCACCCAGTGCGACTCCGGTAAAGCCGAAAAAGGCGGCAAGCATCAGGAAGCTGCGAAGCATGGGACGACTCCTTGGATCGGGTCTGTATAATGGCCCCTTCCACCCGTACGGCCAAGCCATCGTCATGCTGCCATCCCTTATTCGCCGCCTCTTCCGTGCCCTGCTCTGGTTCGCTGCCGGCAGCATCGTGCTGGTGCTGGTGTTCCGCTGGGTGCCCCCGCCCGGCACGGCGCTGATGGTCGAGCGCAAGGTGCAATCCTGGGTCAATGGCGAACCCATCGACCTGCAGCGCGAATGGGAGCCGTGGCAGAACATTTCCGATGAACTCAAGGTCGCGGTCATTGCCGGCGAGGACCAGAAATTTGCCAGCCACTGGGGCTTCGACATCCCGGCAATCCAGGCTGCGCTGGCCTACAACGAACGCGGTGGCAGCATCCGTGGCGCCAGCACCCTGACCCAGCAAGTGGCCAAGAACCTGTTCCTGTGGTCGGGGCGCAGCTGGTTCCGCAAAGGGCTGGAAGCCTGGTTCACGGCACTGATCGAACTGCTCTGGTCCAAGGAACGCATTCTCGAGGTTTACCTAAACAGCGCCGAGTGGGGCAAAGGCGTATTCGGGGCTCAGGCGGCGGCGCGCTATCACTTTGGTGTCGATGCCAGCCAGCTCACCCGCCAGCAGGCAGCGCAACTGGCCGCAGTATTGCCCAGCCCGATCAAGTGGAGTGCCAGCCGGCCGAGCGCCTACGTGGCAAGCCGTGCCGGGTGGATTCGCCGGCAAATGAGCCAGCTGGGTGGCCCCAGCTACCTAATGCAGCTCGACTCATCCAGAAAGCTTTGAATGCAGTGCCGACACAAATGAAAAAGCCGCTCGCTCCGTCGGAGCCAGCGGCTTTTCTGTACAACAAAGGCCCGATCAGGCTGCGATCAGTGCCTTGACCTTGTTCATCGCATTCTTCTCCAGCTGGCGAATCCGCTCAGCCGAAACGCTGTACTTGTCTGCCAGCTCATGCAGGGTGGCCTTCTCTTCAGCCAACCAGCGCTGGTAGAGAATGTCGCGGCTGCGCTCGTCCAGCCCTTGCAGCGCTTCGTGCAGGTTGCTGGTGGAGTTGTCGCTCCAGTCGGCATCCTCCAGTTGCACCGCCGGGTCGTACCGGTGGTCTTCCAGGTAATGCGCAGGGGACTGGAACGCGCTGTCGTCGTCAGCTTCCGCTGCCGGGTCGAACGCCATGTCCTGCCCGCTGAGGCGGCTTTCCATCTCGCGCACTTCACGCGGCTCGACGCCAAGGCTCTCCGCCACGCGTTGCACTTCGTCGTTGTTCAACCAGGCCAGGCGCTTCTTCTGGCTGCGCAGGTTGAAGAACAGCTTACGCTGGGCCTTGGTGGTGGCCACCTTGACGATGCGCCAGTTGCGCAGGATGAACTCGTGGATCTCGGCCTTGATCCAGTGCACGGCGAACGACACCAGGCGCACGCCCATTTCAGGGTTGAAGCGTTTGACGGCCTTCATCAGGCCAACGTTGCCTTCCTGAATCAGGTCAGCCTGGGCCAGCCCATAGCCAGCATAGCTACGGGCGATATGTACGACGAAACGCAGGTGGGCCATCACCATTTGACGAGCGGCCTCGACATCCTGCTGATAATAGAGACGCTCGCCCAGATCACGCTCCTGCTCGACCGTCAGCAGCGGGATGCTGTTGACCGTGTGCACATAGGCTTCCAGGTTTGCACCGGGTACCAAGGCATAGGCAGGTTGCAACGATGTGGTCATTCAAGAACCTCCGACTTACTAGACTCGCGCTTTTTGGGCGCTGCCAACATTGACCTGGGACGACGGTACAAGTTCCATCGTGAACAAAATGTCAATGCTGGCCTGTAAAAACTATCGCGGTGCCAGCTCGTTCAAGTGGCGGGCGACTGCAATCCATGCACCGATATACCCCAACAACACCGCTCCGATCAAGAGCGACAGCCCGTCGGACCCCGGCACGCCGCCCAGGGCGAAG
The DNA here is from genome assembly GCF_043106615.1 of Pseudomonas sp. CJQ_9. Classification (NCBI taxonomy): domain Bacteria; kingdom Pseudomonadati; phylum Pseudomonadota; class Gammaproteobacteria; order Pseudomonadales; family Pseudomonadaceae; genus Pseudomonas; species Pseudomonas sp. CJQ_9. The sequence continues at coordinate 119,650 of NZ_JBICMS010000090.1, forward strand.
TCACTGCCGTATAGCCCGGAAAGCCCTACCACCGCCTCGTTCAGCCAGTTCAGGCCAAACGCCAGGATCCCCCACGCCAGCAGCCCTGCACCCAGGCCATACAATGCGCCCATGTACAGGAAAGGCCGCCGTACGTAGGCGTCAGTGCCGCCGACCAGCTTGATCACTTCGATCTCGATGCGGCGGTTTTCGATATGTAGACGAATTGTGTTACCGATTACTAACAGCAGCGCGGAAATAAGCATCACCGCCAGACCGAAGACGAACCGGTCACCCAGCTTGAGGATCGCCGCCAGCCGCTCGACCCAGACCAGGTCCAGTTGCGCCACATCTACCCGCGGCAGCTCCGCAAGGCGCTGACGCAAGGCTTCAAGCGCGGGCTTGTCGACCTCGGTCGGGGTGACTACCACCACACCTGGCAGCGGGTTTTCCGGCAGTTCGCGCAAGGCCTCGCCCAGGCCGGACTGCTGCTGGAATTCCTCCAGCGCCTGCTCGCGGCTGACATACTGCGCGTCTGCCACGCCGGGCATGCCCTTGATCTCGTCACGCAGCGCCTCGCCATCACGGCTGCCGGCATCCAGCTTGAGGTACAGCGAAATCTGCGCCGCGCGCTGCCACGAACCGCCCAATTGCTCGACGTTCTTCAGCAACAACGACAGCCCCATCGGCATGCTCAGCGCGACGGCCATTACCAGGCAGGTGAAGAAGCTGCCGATCGGCTGCTTGCCCAGCCGGCGCAGGCTGTCAGCCAGGCTGGCACGGTGGCTTTCCAGCCAGGCATGCAACAACGTGCGCAAATCCGGGCCGTCATCGTCTTCGCCGCGTTTTTTCTTCGCCGGCTGCGGGTCGGCTGGCTTCGGCGCAACGCGCTCGGAAACCTTTGGCGTACGTGTAGTGCTCATTGCCCGGCCTCCCCATCGCCGATCAAGCGGCCGCGCTGCAAGGTCAGCATGCGGTGGCGCATGCGCGCAATCAGTGCCAGGTCGTGACTGGCGATCAAAACCGTAGTACCCAGGCGATTGATGTCCTCGAATACCCCCATGATCTCTGCGGCCAGCCGCGGGTCGAGGTTACCGGTGGGTTCATCGGCCAACAGCAGCGCTGGCTGGTGGACGATCGCCCGGGCAATCCCGACCCGCTGCTGCTGCCCGGTGGACAGGTCAGCCGGGAACAGCTCGCCCTTGTCGGCCAGGGACACGCGCTCCAGGGCGGAATCGACGCGCTTGGCGATCTCGGCCTTGGACAAGCCCAGAATCTGCAGCGGCAGGGCAATGTTGTTGAACACCGTGCGGTCGAACAACAGCTGGTGGTTCTGGAACACCACGCCGATCTGCCGGCGCAGGAACGGGATCTGGGCGTTACTTATCTGGCCCAGGTCCTGCCCGGCCAGCATCAGCTTGCCGCTGGTCGGGCGCTCCATGGCCAGCAGCAGGCGCAGCAAGGTGCTCTTGCCGGCCCCCGAGTGGCCGGTGACGAACAGGAATTCGCCCCGGCGCGCCCGGAAACTCAGCTCATGCAAACCGACATGACCATTGGGATAGCGCTTGGCAACCTGTTCGAATCGGATCATGGTCAGTCTCGCTCGGCGAACAGAGCCTTGACGAAAGGCTCCGCTTCGAAGGTGCGCAGGTCGTCGATGCCTTCGCCGACACCGATGAAGCGGATCGGCAACTTGAACTGCTTGGCCAAGGCGAAGATCACCCCGCCCTTGGCGGTGCCATCGAGCTTGGTCAGGGCCAGGCCGGTCAATTCGACACTCTGGTTGAAGTACTTGGCCTGACTGATGGCGTTCTGCCCGGTACCGGCGTCGAGCACCAGCAGCACCTCGTGCGGCGCCTCGGCGTCGAGCTTGCCGATCACCCGGCGCACCTTCTTCAGCTCCTCCATCAGGTTGTCCTTGGTGTGCAGGCGGCCGGCGGTGTCGGCGATCAGCACGTCCACGCCGCGGGCCTTGGCGGCCTGCACGGCGTCGAAAATGACCGATGCGGAGTCGGCGCCGGTGTGCTGGGCGATGACCGGAATCTGGTTACGCTCACCCCACACCTGCAACTGCTCGACCGCTGCGGCGCGGAAGGTATCGCCGGCGGCCAGCATCACCTTCTTGCCTTCCTGTTGCAGTTTTTTCGCCAGTTTGCCGATGGTGGTGGTCTTGCCGGCGCCGTTCACGCCTACCACCAGGATCACGTAGGGTTTGTTCTGCGCCTGCACTTTCAATGGCTGCTCGACCGGACGCAACAATGCCGCCAGCTCTTCCTGCAGCGACTTGTAAAGAGCGTCGGCATCGGCCAGTTGCTTGCGGGCGACTTTCTGGGTCAGGTTCTGGACGATGGTCGAGGTGGCCTCCACGCCCACATCGGCGGTCAGCAGGCGCGTTTCGATCTCGTCGAGCAAGTCGTCGTCGATGACTTTCTTGCCCAGGAACAGGCTGGCCATCCCCTCGCCAATGGAGGCGCTGGTCTTCGACAGGCCCTGCTTGAGGCGGGCAAAGAAGCCAGGCTTGGCCTGTTCGGCCGGCGCCGCCGGCGGCTCTGGCGCGACCTCGACGGCTGTAGCGGCCACGGCCGGTGGGGCCACCACCTCAGGTGCCGGGCGCTCGGGGATTACCGGTGGCGCTTTGGGTTCCAGGTCCGGCACCAGCGCTACCGGCTCTTCAGCCACCGGCAGTACCAGGTTGCTGACCGGCGCAGGCTCGGTAGGGGCGACGTCCACCAAAGCGGCCGGCACCGGCGCAGGTGCGACGGGTTGCGGAGCGGGCGCTACCGGCGGCGGGGAAACCAGCGGCTCGGGTTCAGCGACCGGCAACGGCTGCGCAGCGACCGGCGCCGGCGCTTCGGCTGCCGGGGCAGGCGCGAGCGCGTCAGGCTGCGGCGTTTCAGCAGCGGGGGCCTCGACCGGAGCGGCTACAGGTTGCTCGACAGCGGGGGCTTCACTGGCGGGAACGCCAGCGTCCACAGGTTGTTGCGGCTTCTTGCGAAACCAGCTGAACAGGCCTTTCTTTTCACCAGCCTCGGCCGGCGCTTTCTTGTCGTCGTTGGAACCAAACATGGAAGACGGCTATCTCAGGGTAGCGATGCGCCAGCTACGGCGGATCGGGAATTCTCTCTACGCAGAACAGACTATCTTGAAGCCGGCTGGTTCATGCGCAATGTTTTGTCTTAGTGTCCTGTGGGCCAGAACGGCGACAGGCATGGTCGCCAGGCAACCGGATCAGTATCCTAGCACCTCCTGGCCCGTCGACGCTAAACCCAGCGGGCCGCCGAACAGGTTAAACACCGTATGAATGCTCTAGCCCGCCGCGCCGCTGGCCTGTTGCTCGGCACGCTCTGCCTGCCGCTCGCGGCCTTCGCCGCCGATGTGCAACCCACCCACGAATTCATCCTCGACAACGGCCTCAAGGTCGTGGTTCGCGAAGACCACCGCGCCCCGGTGGTGGTCTCGCAGATCTGGTACAAGGTCGGTTCCAGCTACGAAACCCCGGGCCAGACCGGCCTGTCGCACGCCCTGGAGCACATGATGTTCAAGGGGAGCGCCAAGCTCGGCCCCGGCGAAGCCTCACGCGTGCTGCGCGACCTGGGGGCTGAAGAGAATGCCTTCACCAGCGACGACTACACCGCCTATTACCAGGTGCTGGCGCGTGACCGCCTGCCCGTAGCCCTGGAACTGGAGGCCGACCGCCTGGCCAGCCTGCGCTTGCCAGCCGACGAATTCAGCAAGGAAATCGAGGTCATCAAGGAAGAGCGCCGCCTGCGTACCGACGATCAGCCCACTGCAAAGGCCTTCGAGCTGTTCCGCGCCATGGCCTACCCTGCCAGCGGCTACCATACCCCGACCATCGGCTGGATGGCCGACCTGGAGCGCATGAAGGTCGAGGAACTGCGCCACTGGTACGAGTCCTGGTATGCCCCCAACAATGCCACCCTGGTGGTGGTCGGCGATGTCACCCCCGACGAGGTCAAAGGCCTGGCGCAGAAGTACTTCGGCAGCATCCCGAAGCGCACCGTGCCACCGGCCAAGCTGCCACTGGAACTCGCAGAACCCGGCCAGCGCCAGCTGACCCTGCACGTGCGCACCCAACTGCCGAGCCTGATCTACGGTTTCAACGTGCCCGGCCTGGCCACTGCCAAGGACCCCCGCACCGTACACGCCCTGCGCCTGATCTCGGCGCTGCTCGACGGCGGCTACAGCGCCCGCATGCCGGCGCGCCTGGAGCGTGGCCAGGAGCTGGTGGCCGGTGCTTCGTCCAGCTACAACGCCTTTACCCGTGGCGACAGCCTGTTCCTGATTTCGGCCACGCCGAACGTTCAGAAGCAGAAAACCCTGGCCGACGTCGAGAAGGGCGTGTGGCAACTGCTGGACGAACTCAAAACCACCCCGCCCAGCGCCGAAGAACTGGAGCGCGTACGCGCCCAGGTTATCGCCGGCCTGGTCTATGACCGCGACTCCATCAGCAGCCAGGCCACCACCATTGGCCAACTGGAAACCGTCGGCCTGTCCTGGAAGCTGATCGACAGCGAACTGGACGAGCTCAAGCGCGTTACCCCGCAGGACGTCCAGAACGCCGCGCGCACCTATTTCACCCGCGAACGCCTGAGCGTTGCCCATGTACTGCCCGAGGAGTCCGCTCATGAGTGATCGTCGCGCACCACGCCCAACCCTGTTGGCCACCGGTATCCGCGCCCTGGCGCTGGCAGCGGTGCTGGCTGCCCCGGCCCTGGCCGACAACGCCGCCAAGGCCGACAACACTGCGGCCCGGCCGGCCAACACCCTGCAGTCGCTGGCCGAGCTGGACGGCAAGGCGCCGAGCCGGCGCCAGCTGAACATCCAGCACTGGAACACCGCCGAAGGGGCCCGGGTGCTGTTCGTCGAGGCGCGCGAGCTGCCGATGTTCGACCTGCGCGTGACCTTTGCCGCCGGCAGCAGCCAGGACGGCGGCACGCCAGGCCTGGCTGCCTTGACCAACGCCATGCTCAACGAAGGCGTGGCCGGCAAGGACGTGACCGCCATCGCCGAAGGCTTCGAGAGCCTGGGTGCAGACTTTGGCAACGGCTCCTACCGTGACATGGCCGTGGCCTCGTTGCGCAGCCTCAGCGCCAAGGACAAGCGCGAGCCGGCGCTCAAGCTGTTCACCGAGGTCGCCGGCAAGCCGAGCTTCCCTGAAGACGCGCTCAAGCGCATCAAGAACCAGATGCTGGCCGGCTTCGAGTACGAGAAGCAGAACCCTGGCAAAATCGCTGGCAAAGCGCTGTTCGCCAACCTCTATGGCGACCACCCCTACGCCCACCCCAGCGACGGCACTGCCGAAAGCATCAACGGCATCGGCCTGGCCCAACTGCGTGCTTTCCATGCCAAGGCCTACACCGGTGGCAACGCCGTGATCGCCCTGGTCGGCGACCTCAGCCGCGCCGAAGCCGAAGCCATCGCCGCCCAGGTGTCCGCCGGGCTACCCAAAGGCCCGGCGCTGCCCGCGCCGGCGCAGCCGGCCGAAGCCAAGCCCGGCCTGACCCACATCGATTTCCCGTCCAAGCAGACCCACCTGATGCTGGCCGAGCTTGGTATCGACCGCCAGGACCCGGACTGGCCTGCACTGTCGCTGGGTAACCAGATCCTCGGCGGCGGTGCTTTCGGTACCCGGCTGATGAGCGAGGTGCGGGAAAAACGCGGCCTGACGTACGGCGTTTACTCGGTATTCAGCCCGATGCAGGTGCGCGGCCCGTTCATGATCAACCTGCAAACTCGTGCCGAACTCAGCGAGGGCACGCTCAAGCTGGTGCAGGGCATTCTGGCCGATTACCTCAAGACCGGCCCCACCCAGCAGGAGCTGGACGATGCCAAGCGCGAACTGGCCGGCAGCTTCCCGCTGTCCAATGCCAGCAATGCCAGCATCGTCGGCCAGCTGGGCGCCATCGGCTTCTACAATTTGCCGCTGACCTGGCTGGAGGACTTCATGCAGCAGTCCCAGGCCCTCACTGTCGAGCAGGTCAAGGCCGCCATGAACAAACACCTGTCAGCCGATAAACTGGTGATCGTCACCGTTGGCCCGAAAGTGCCACAGAAACCGCTGCCAGCACCCACTGACAAGCCCTCCGAGCAGCCGCTCGGGGTACCGGAGCACTAATGCCAAGATCCACCCCTCCCGCCCGCCCACAAACCGGGCAAAGCAAGGGCCAGGGCCACCTGCGCATCATCGCCGGCGAGTGGCGTAGCCGTCGCCTGGCGGTGCCGGAAGGTGAAGGCCTGCGGCCAACGCCCGACCGTGTGCGCGAAACCGTCTTCAACTGGCTGGCGCCCTATATCGAGGGCGCTCGGGTACTGGACGCCTTCACCGGCAGTGGCGCCCTTGTGCTCGAAGCCCTGTCCCGCGGCGCCGAAGACGCCGTGGCACTGGACAGCAACCCGGCGGCCATCGCCAACCTGAAAAACAACCTGGAAATCCTCCGCTGCCCGCGCGGGCAAATCCTGCAAACCGATGCCCTGCGCTACTTGCAGAACCCGGCCAAGCAGCAGTTCGACGTGGTGTTCCTCGACCCGCCATTCCACCAGGATCTGCTGGCCAACACCTGCAACCTGCTGGAGCAGCACCAGTGGCTCAGCGAGCAAGCCTGGGTCTACACCGAGAGCGAAGCAGCGCCATCGGCCCTGCAACTGCCCGGCAACTGGCGTTTGCATCGCGAGAAAAAAACCGGCCAGGTGTATTACGCGCTGTGGCAGCGGGGCTAACTATGTAGCGCTGCCTGCGGCGCCATTTCGCTGAAGCTGTTGCGGTTCACCCAACCGGAGCACTTCAGCGATGACTTCACCTGCGCCCGTCACCCTCGACCAGGTCTCGGCAGGATTGGCATCTGTGGTTTCAGCCGCCCCCTTGCCACTGCAGCACTTCACCCTGAGCAACGGTTTGTCCGTCTACCTGCGGCCAGACCACACCAGCCAGCTTGCCGCCGTGCAACTCTGGTATCACGTGGGTTCCAGCCATGAGCCCGCGGGCCACAGCAACCTGTCCCACCTCCTGGAACACCTGATTTTCGAAGGCAGCAGCAAACTTGCCGCCGGCCAGTACTCGCGAGTGATCGCCCGCCTGGGCGGCAACGCCAATGCCAGCACCCATGAAGAGGCGACGGCGTACGAGATAACGCTGCCGGTCGCTCGCCTGCCAATCGCGTTGGAGATCATGGCCGATGCCATGAACAGCGCAACCTTCGGCCAGGCAGAACTGGACCGGGAAAAGAAAGCCGTCGAGGACGAAAGGCGTCTCAAGTTCGACAACCACCCAGACCAACAGGCTTACGACCTTCACCTGGCGCTGGCCCATGGCGGCAATGCCTATGGGCAACCGAGCTTCGGTTCCCTGGCCGACCTTGCCGATATTGGACTGGAAACGCTGCGAACCTGGTATGCAACCTGGTACCGGCCCAACAACGCCACGCTGGTGGTGGTTGGCGGCATCGACCTGGCAACCCTGCGCACCCAGGTGGAGCAGTACTTCGCCAGCCTGCCGAACGCGCCAGTGCCGCAGCGCCCCGTACCACGGCAAGACCAGCCGTTGCAGGCGCGCACGCAAACCGTGAGCCTGCCCGGGTTACGCGAAGGTCTGTTCATGTCGTTCAACGTACCGAGCAGAGCCACCGCACCGGATGCAGCCACCGCCCCTGCCCTCAAGTTGATCCGCGAGGTGCTGGCCGAGGGTTTCAGCGCCAGGCTCTACAGTGACCTGGTACGGGACAAACGCCTGCTTACCGGCATCAGCATCACCTATGAGCCCCTGCTGCGGGGTGACACCCTGCTGACCCTGTCAGCGTACGTGAACAGTACGAACAGCACGCCAGAAGAGGCTGCACAAGCCGTTTGCCGACACCTGGAAGAACTGCGCATTAGCGCAGTGCCCCCCGCCGAGCTCGAACGCGCGAAACTGCGCATGCTTGCACGCCGCATGTTCGAAGACAGCCAGGTGCTCCAAGCCGAGCGAATCGGCGAGGCCGCCGCTGCCGGCATCGCCGCCGCGGTCATTGACCAAGAAATCCAGATCATCCGCGACCTCGACAGCCAACAGATACAGCAGGTGGCACTTGCCTACCTGGGGCGCGAGCGGTTGACCACCAGCTACCTTCAGCCAGGAGCAACAGCATGATCCAGGTACTCCCCCCGGCCCATTTGCCGCTGACCTGCAACGGCCCGGCTGACGACACCGCCTTGGCGGCCATGGCCAACCTGCACTCGGCCCGGGGTATCGACCTTGGCCACATCCCCGACCTGCAAGCCCACCCTGAGCACTGGCAAACGGCAGAAGGCACCCGCGTCAGCTTCCTCGCACGCCACGACCGGCCCACGTTCGACCTGGCGTTACGCTTTCGCGCAGGCAGCGTACTCGACGGCGCCCACCCTGGGCTGGCGGCACTTGTGCTGTACAGCCTCGACCAAGGTACCGGGCAACTCGACGCCACGCGGTTCGCCGAGGAAGTGGCCGGTTTTGGCGCCATATTGGGCAGAAGGATCAGCGACGACAGCGCGCTTGTCACGCTACGCGCCCTGAGCCTGCCGGCACTGCGCGACAGTGTGATGCAATTGCTGACCGAGATGCTGGCCCGCCCGGCATTGCGAGCGGGCGATGTGGCCAAAATAGGCGAACGGCTCGTATTCAGCCAGGCCAGGTATGGCAACCATCCGCTCCTGCGGATTACCAAGGCGGCCACCGCGCATATTTTCAGCGGCCACCCCTACGCGTCCACCCTGACGGCCCAAACCATCGCCAGCATTGACGATGACCAGATCCGGGCGTTTCACCAGCAGGCGTATTCGGCCAACAACCTCGACATCGGCCTGGTGGGCAACCTGACCCGAGAGGAAGCACGGCAGCTTGTCGACGACCTGGTACGGGCCCTGCCGCAAGGCTGGGCGGCGCAACGCACGCCATCGGTTCCCGACTACCAGGCATTGGACCTGAATCTCGCTGCGGCCAGCAGTACCACCCAAGCAACGCTCACCCTTGCAACGAACGTATCGGCCCAGGATCCGGTATTCCCAGCCCTGTATCTGCTCAACGCAATCCTGGGCAGTAGCTATGAGTCGCGCCTTACCCAGGAATTGCGCACCCTGCGCAACCTCACCTACGCCATCTCCTGCGACCTGAGGCCGCTGGATGCCGCCAGCCAGTTGCAGATCCACTGGGATATCGCCCCCCAGTACCGGGATGCCTCTGGCGCGCTGGTGTCGGCGATTCTGGCATGCCTGCGTGAACACGGCCCCAGCCAGGCCGAATGCGACATGGCGGTCAACCAGATCGCCGGTAAACTGCACGACAGCCTGGCAGACAACGCGAGAATGGCCCAGGCCTTGGCCACCTACAGCCACCAGGGCTTGGCGCCAGACCACCTGGGCACCTTCCTCGCTAGACTGTCGGCGCTTACGCCTGCCAATCTGCGTGAAGCGGCGCAAGTCTGGTTGCAGGCCCCACAGGTATTCGTCACCAGCGGCCCGGTTACCGAGCAGTTGCCTTTACCCAAACCGACCGCGCTCGACCAATAGCGCAGGTACAAAGGCGCTGTTTCGTGGCACTCTAGGCCGGCACATCACGAGTCGCCCAGCATGCCTAGCCTCAGCGCCCCTTTCCGTCCGGCCATCGGCCTGTCCAACCCGCATCTGCAAACATTGTGGGGCCCCCTGTGGCGCAAGCTGCCAGCGCTTGCGCGCAACCGCGAGCGCCTGTGGCTGGCTGATGGCGACTTCATCGACCTGGACTGGCATGGCCCGCACCAGCCGCAGGCGCCGCTGGTACTGGTGTTGCACGGGCTGACCGGTTCCTCTGACTCACCCTATGTGAAGGGCTTGCAGCAAACCCTGCAAGCGCGGGGCTGGGCCAGCGTGGCGGTGAACTGGCGCGGCTGCTCGGGCGAACCCAACCTGTTGCCCCGAAGCTATCACTCCGGCGCCAGCGAAGACCTGGCGGAAATCATCGGCCACGTGCGCGCCCAGCGCCCACTGGCACCGCTGTATGCGGTGGGTTATTCGCTGGGCGGCAATGTGTTGTTGAAGTACCTGGGTGAAAGCGGCGTCGCCAGCCAGCTGGAGGCTGCGGTAGCAGTCTCGGTACCGTTTCGGCTGGACCACTGCGCAGACCGCATCGGCCAGGGATTCTCCAAGGTGTACCAGGCGCACTTCATGCGCGAAATGCTGGCGTATGTACAACTCAAGCAGCGGCACTTCCATGCCCAGGGCCAGCATGACCGGTTGGCCGAACTCGAACGCCTGGGCCAGCTGAGCAACCTGCGCACATTCTGGGAGTTCGACGGCAAGGTCACGGCCCCCCTGAACGGTTTTCGCGATGTACACGACTACTATCGCCGCTCATCGAGCCACTTCTTTCTTGGCCAGAACCGCACGCCAACGCTGATCATTCAGTCCAGTGACGACCCGTTCGTGTCCAGCCACAGCTTGCCGACCGCGCGGGAACTGGCCCCGCAGACCCGTTTCGAGCTGCACCGCCGCGGCGGCCATGTGGGCTTTGTCGATGGCAGCCTGCGCAGGCCCGGGTACTACCTGGAACGGCGGATTCCGCAGTGGCTGGTGGAGGGCCAGTAACGCGCTCCATGCCAGACGTACCTAGTCGCCAGTGGCCACCCCATGCTCCGGATCAGTGATCCACTCACTCCACGACCCGGCATACAGCTTGCCCAGCGGGTAACCTGCCAGCGCCAGCGCAAACAGGTTGTGACACGCCGTCACCCCCGAGCCGCAATAAGACACCACGTGCTCCGGTGCCCGCCCGGCCAGCTTTTCGGCAAAGCGCTGCCTGAGCTGATCGGCCGGCAAAAAGCGCCCGTCAGGCCCCAAGTTGTCAGTAAACGCCGCGCACTGCGCGCCGGGGATATGCCCTGCCACCGGGTCGATGGGCTCCGCCTCGCCGCGAAAGCGCGGCAACGCTCGCGCATCGAGCAGGGTCAGGTCCGCGTTGCCCAGGCGCTTGGCCAGGTGGTCGGCATCGATCAGCAGCGCGGGGTCTGGCTCGCCGCTGAATGTGCCTTGGCGCTTGGATGCAGGGTCCAGGCTCAGGGGCAGGTGCGCTGCATGCCAGGCCTTCAGGCCACCGTCGAGAATGGCCACGCCGCTGCGCTTGCCCAACCAGACCAGCAGCCACCAGGCACGGGCAGCAAAGGCGCCGGGGCCGTCGTCGTACAGCACCACTTCGCTGTCGTTGTCCACACCCCACTCACGCAAGCGCTCGACCAGCCGCTGAGCATCGGGCAACGGGTGGCGCCCGGTACGCCCCTTGCTCACCGGCCCGCTGAGATCGCGGTCGAGGTCGGCAAAATGTGCACCGGCTATGTGCCCTTGCGCATAGCTGCGTTGGCCATAGTCGACATCTTCAAGGGCAAAGCGGCAGTCGAGGATCACCGATTTGGGCGAGCCCAGACGCTCGGCCAATTGTTGCGGGGTGATCAATTGCGCAAGGGGCATGACAATCTCCTGATCAATGACACAAAGCAATGACACTGGCGCCCCGGGCTACAGCTCCAGGGCCTGGTGGAACGGTACCTGAAATTCCTGGCACAGCGCGTCCACCGCGTGGCGGGCACTGTCGGTGACGAAACCCAGCTCCAGCACCAGTACCTGGTAGACGCCGCGCATGAAGGCTTCTTCACCCAGGTGCGCGGAGTGCTCGCGGGTGGTGCTGAGAAAACGTACCCACGAGGTCAGCACGATCCAGGCGTTGATGGTCAGCGATTCGATCTGCGCCGGCGCCATGGCCAGGATGCCAGCCTCGACAAAGCCGCGATAGATCGCCTGGCCCTGGCGCAGGCAGCGCTCGGAAAAACGCCGGTAGCGCGCGGCCAGTTCGGCATCGCTGTCCAGCAGATGCTCCAGGTCGCGGTGCAGGAAGCGGTAGTTCCACATCGCCGCCAATAGCGCCTTGAGGTAGAACCGCTTGTCATCCACGGTCGCCGCACGCCCTTGCGGCGGGCGCAGGAAACTGTCCACCAATTCTTCGTACTGGCTGAACAACACCGCGATGATCGCCTGCTTGTTAGGGAAGTGGTAATACAGGTTGCCAGGCGAAATTTCCATGTGTGCGGCAATGTGGTTGGTACTGACGCTTCTCTCGCCCTGCTGGTTGAACAGCTCCAGGCTGTTCTGCACGATGCGCTCTCGGGTCTTCATGCGCGGGGCCATGCTCAAGCTCCCAGTCTGCAGGCTTTGATGAAGGTTTATCTTACGGCGATTCACCCGGCTGATACACCGGTCTGTGCAAGGGTAATACTCGCGCCAAAGCAAAAGTTAGAGTATAGACTCTATAAACCTGAAGCTCAGCCAGGAGACTGCCGTGACCTCGCCCATCGCCCTGCCTAACGTGCACGCTCTGGAGGCAACATTCAGCGCCCAGCGCCAGGCGTTCGCCGGCAACCCTCTGCCACCGGCAACACAACGGCGGCAGTGGCTGAAAAGCTTGCGCGAGGCCCTGCTGGCCAACCAGCAGCAGCTGATCGCAGCAATCGATGCCGACTTCAGCGGGCGCAGCGCCGATGAAACGTTGCTGGCCGAGCTACTGCCCTCGGTGCAGGGCATACGTCATGCCGAGCGCCACCTGCAACGCTGGATGCGCCCATCCAGGCGGGCCGTGGGGCTGGCATTCCAGCCTGCCAGCGCGCGGGTGCTTTACCAGCCGCTAGGCGTTGTAGGCATCATCGTGCCGTGGAATTACCCGTTGTTTCTCGCCATCGGCCCGCTCACCTGTGCCCTGGCCGCTGGCAACCGGGTCATGCTCAAGCTCAGCGAGGCCACCCCGGCTACTGGCCAAGCCCTACAAGCCCTGCTGCAACGGGTGTTTCCGGAAGACCTGGTCAGTGTAGTGCTTGGCGAGGTCGAGGTCGGCCAGGCGTTCGCTCGCCTGCCGTTCGATCATTTGCTGTTCACCGGTGCCACCAGCATAGGCCGCCAGGTCATGCTGGCGGCCGCGCAAAACCTAACGCCGGTGACCCTGGAACTGGGCGGCAAATCCCCGGCCATCGTATCGGCCAGCGTACCGTTGAAAACAGCCGCCGAGCGCATCGCCTTCGGCAAGACGCTCAACGCCGGCCAGACCTGCGTCGCCCCCGACTACGTGCTGGTGCCGCGCGAGCGCCTGAATGCTTTCGCCGATGCCTACGGCACCGCCGTACGGCGCATGTACCCTCGCATTGCCGACAACCCTGACTACAGCGCCATCATCAATCCCCGGCAACTGGCACGCCTTGAGCACTTGCTGCAGGACGCGCGCGGCAAAGGTGCGCAGGTGACCGACCTGTACGCCCACGAGAAACGCCAGGGGCGGCGCCTGCCGCCACACGTGCTGACCAAGGTGAACGACACCATGCAGGTCATGCAGGACGAAATATTCGGCCCGCTGCTGCCGCTGGTGCCCTACGACACGCTCGATGACGCACTGGCCTACATCAACCAGCGCCCGCGGCCCTTGGCGTTGTACTACTTCGGCTACGACGGCGGCGAACAGCAACAGGTGTTGCAACACAGCCATTCCGGCGGGGTATGCCTGAACGATACCTTGCTGCATGTGGCTCAGGACGACCTGCCGTTCGGTGGCATAGGCCCCTCGGGCATGGGGCACTATCACGGCCATGAAGGCTTCCTGACCTTCAGCAAGGCCAAGGCGGTACTGGCCAAGCAACGCTTCAACGCCGCACGGCTGATTTACCCGCCTTACGGCAAAGCCCTGCAGCGCCTGGTCTACAAGTTGTTCATCCGCTGAGGCCCGGGCCATGCACCGTCGCGACCTGCTACGTTTCAGCGTTGCCGCAAGCACCTTCCTGGCCGGTGCCAGCCTGGTGGGCTGCAGCGCACAAACGGCCGCGCCGGGGTTTCAGGCGCTGCGCCACGATGACCTGCCACTGTTGCGCGCGCTGATACCGGTGGTGCTCAGCGGCACGCTGGCCACCGATACGCTGGTACTGCGCAGCCTCGATTACAAGCTGGCAGCGCTGTCGCCGGAGATGCTCAAACTCACCCGGCAATTGTTCGACGTGCTCAGCCTGCCGCTGACCCGCGGCCCACTGACCGGCATCTGGGGTGCCTGGGCCCAGGCCGCGCCCGCCCAGGTCGAGGCTTTCCTGCAGCGCTGGCAGGGCAGCTCGCTGAACCTGCTGCGCATGGGCCATGCCTCGCTGCTGCAACTGCTGCAAATGGCCTGGTACGAGCGCCCCGAGTCCTGGGCCGCCTGCGGTTACCCCGGCCCACCGAAAATCTGAACACGACAAGAGCATCGCCAATGCCTGTGCCTGACCCGTTTCGCCAAGGCCTCGACCGCGGGTGGAACACCCACGACGCCTCACGCCTGGAACACGACCTGCAACTGCACGCCGATATCGCCGTGATCGGCAGCGGTGCCGGCGGCGCCACCAGCGCACAGCTGCTCAGCGCCGCGGGCTTCAAGGTATTGCTGATCGAAGAAGGCCCGTTGAAGACCAGCAGCGACTTCAAGCTGCTGGAGCACGAAGCCTATGCCAGCCTCTATCAGGAGGGCCTGGGACGCATGAGCAAGGATGGCGCCATTACCATCCTGCAAGGCCGTGCCGTAGGCGGCACCACGCTGGTGAACTGGACGTCGAGCTTTCGCACCCCGCCGCAGACCCTGGCGCACTGGGCCTCGGCCCATGGCGTACAAGGGCTCGGCGAAGATGAGCTGCGCCCTTGGTTCGAGCGCATGGAGCTGGAGCTGGGTATCACACCCTGGGCCATGCCACCGAATGCCAACAACGACGTGCTGCGCCGTGGCTGCGAACAACTGGGTTATCGCTGGGCAGTCATCCCGCGCAACGTGCGCGGCTGCTGGAACCTGGGTTACTGCGGCATGGGTTGCCCGGTGAATGCCAAGCAATCGATGCTGGTGACGCGCATTCCCGCCACCCTCGAACAAGGCGGCGAGCTGCTTTACCTGGCCCGGGCCGAGCGCTTCAGCCACAACGGCGAGCGCATCCAACACCTGACCTGCCAGGCCCTGGATACGCAAGGCATCCTACCGACAGGTCGGCAAGTGACAGTACACGCGCGCCATTACATCCTCGCAGGCGGCGGCATCAACAGCCCGGCCCTGCTGCTGCGCTCCAACGCCCCTGACCCGTATGGCCGCCTGGGCAAACGCACCTTCCTGCACCTAGTCAACTTCAGCGCCGCACGCTTCAACGAACGCATCGACCCCTACTACGGCGCGCCGCAGTCGATCTACAGCGACCATTTCCAGTGGCAGCACGGCACAGAGGGGCCGGTAGGCTACAAGCTTGAAGTACCGCCGCTGCACCCGGCCTTGGCCAGCACCCTGCTGGGTGGCCATGGCCAGGACAATGCCCGACGCATGGCCGAATTGCCCAACACCCATGTCATGCTGGCCTTGCTGCGCGACGGGTTTCACCCGCAAAGCCAGGGCGGCAGCCTTGAACTGCGCGGTGACGGCTCCCCCGTGCTCGATTACCCGGTCAGCGACTACCTGCGTGACGGCTTGCGGCGCGCCTACCGCAGCATGGCGCAGGTCCAGTTCGCCGCCGGCGCGGTCGAGGTAACCCCGGTGCACAGCGATGCCAGCGGCGCTGCCAGCCTGGAACAGGCCTTGGCCATGATCGACCGTCTACCGCTGGAGCCCTTCCGTGCGCGCCTGGGCAGCGCCCATGTGATGGGTGGCTGCGCCATGGGCGAAGACCCGCGCCAGGCGGTGTGCGACAGCCTGGGGCGCCATCACCAGCTGGAAAACCTGTCGGTTCACGACGGCTCGCTGTTCCCCACCAGCATCGGCGCCAACCCACAGCTGTCGGTGTATGCCATCAGCGCCAGGCTCAGTGAAGCGTTGGCTACCCGCCTGGCACACAACGCATGACAACGAATACATGCCCTGTCTATAGTGCCATCAGCCGGCCGCATGACTTGGCCGGGGCGCCGTCGCTGCGCTACCATCCGACTCCCCAACGCACTCCAGCCAGGATGACGCGATGAACCGAGTGTTGTACCCGGGTACTTTCGACCCCATTACCAGAGGCCACGGCGACCTGGTCGAGCGTGCTTCGCGCCTGTTCGACCACGTGATCATCGCAGTGGCGGCCAGCCCGAAGAAAAACCCGCTGTTCCCGCTGGAGCAACGTGTCGCGCTCGCCCGTGAGGTCACCAAGCACCTGCCCAATGTCGAAGTCATCGGCTTCTCTTCGCTGCTGGCGCATTTCGCCAAGGAACAGGGCGCCAATGTGTTGCTGCGCGGCCTGCGTGCGGTTTCCGACTTCGAATACGAGTTCCAGTTGGCGAACATGAACCGGCAACTGGCACCCGATGTGGAGAGCCTGTTCCTGACGCCTTCGGAACGCTATTCGTTCATTTCCTCGACCCTGGTCCGGGAAATCGCCGCATTGGGCGGTGATATCAGCAAATTCGTCCACCCTGCGGTGGCCGAGGCACTGACCGAGCGTTTCAAGAAACAAGCCTGACCGCCTGATTGTCGCGCCCGCGTGCACTGCGGGCGCGAATGCGGCACAATTGTGCCCATTGCGTTGAACATGCCCGGGCGCTGAGCCCCGGCCGGAGTCCCCATGTCCCTGATCATTACCGACGATTGCATCAATTGCGACGTCTGCGAACCCGAGTGCCCGAACGAGGCCATCTCCCAAGGCGAAGAGATCTACGTGATCGACCCCAACCTGTGCACCCAGTGCGTGGGTCATTACGACGAGCCGCAGTGCCAGCAGGTCTGCCCGGTCGATTGCATCCCGCTGGATGAGGCGCACCCGGAAACCGAAGAGCAATTGATGGCCAAGTACCGGCGTATTACCGGCAAGGCCTGAACCCTCAGCCCTGCGCGGTTTCTGTAGGAGCGGCCTTGCGTCGCGATGGGCCGCACAGCGGCCCCGGCGGTTTCTGCGCAAAAGCCGAAGTTTCTGCGCAAATGCTGGTTTCTGCGCAAACGCTGAAATTTTGGGGGCGCTTCGCACCCCATCGCGACACAAGGCCGCTCCTACAGGACGGCAATCACCTGTAGCCTCAGCGCTGGCAGCGTGGGCAGAACACGCTCGCCCGCTGCCCCAGTTTCACTTCGCGCAGCTCCGTACCGCATACCTTGCACGGCTGCCCAGCCCGCCCGTACACGAACAGGGTCTGCTGGAAGTACCCCGGCTGCCCGTCACCGCCGATGAAATCGCGCAAGGTGGTACCGCCCTGCTCGATCGCCGCCGCCAGTACCCGCTTGATCTCGATCGCCAGCTTCAGGTAACGCGCCCGGGAAATCCCCCCGGCCGCGCGGCGTGGATCGATGCCGGCAGCGAACAGCGCCTCGCTGGCGTAGATGTTGCCCACCCCCACCACCACCGCGTTATCCATGATGAACGGCTTGACCGCCATCGAGCGCCCACGGGACAGCTGGTACAGCCGCTCGCCGTCGAACAGGTCGGTCAGCGGCTCCGGCCCCAGGCGCAGCAGCAGCTCGTGGCGCAACGGGTCCTGGCTCCAGAGCATGGCACCAAAACGGCGAGGGTCGGTGTAGCGCAGCATCAGCCCCGACTCCAGCTCGATATCGACATGCTCATGCTTGGCCGCCGGCAAGCCCTGCTCGACCAGGCGCAAGTTGCCCGACATGCCCAGATGGCTGATCAGGGTGCCGACTTCGGCATTGATCAGCAGGTACTTGGCGCGCCGTTCGACAGTGACGATGCGCTGCCCCGACAGGCGCACATCGAGGTCTTCGGGAATGGGCCAGCGCAAGCGCCGGTCACGCACCACCACGCGGCTGACGCGCTGGCCTTCCAGGTGCGGCGCAATACCGCGCCGGGTGGTCTCTACTTCGGGTAATTCCGGCATGTGTCAGTGCCCGCCTAACTCACGAATGTTCTGCTTGAGGTTTTCGAAATCGTAATCCGACAGGCCAATGTAATCGAGCACCAGCGGGCCGACCACACGCCATTCGTGGTCGACTGCCTGATTGCCCAGCACCCGGTAAGAGGCACAGATATGCTCGGCCATCTTCAGCACCGCCAGCAGGTTTTTCAGCTGGCTCTGGGTGTTGCGCGCGGTGTCGTCGCGGAACACTGCCAGGGCATTGTGGTGGTTGGCGATGGCGGCAGTGAGGTGCTCCGGCAGGCGCCAGGACTTGGCGGTGAAGTAGCCGACCACCGAATGGTTGGTATTGAAGGCGCGGTTTTCGGTATCCACCACCCGCGTTTCGCCGCTGGCCTTGGCATAGGCTTCTTCCAGCACCTCCATGTAGTTGGGGAAGCGCTTGAGCATCAACGGCACGCCACAGTCGTGGAACAGGCCCAGGGTGTAGGCCTCGTCTGCGGGCTGGATACCGGTGCGCTTGGCCAGGGTCAGGCAGGTCATCGCCACATCCTGGGCGGTATCCCAGAAGCGGTTGAGGGTGACGATGGTCTCGTCGCTCATCTCGCCTTTGATCGACTGGGCATTGATCAGGTTGATGATCGAACGGCTGCCCAGCAGGTTCACTGCGCGCTGGATCGAACCGATCTTGTTGGACAGGCCAAAATGCGGCGAATTGACCAGCTTGAGCAGGGCGCCGGACAGGCCTGGGTCCTGGGAAATCAACTTGGCGATGGTTTCCAGGTCCGGGTCAGGCATGTACTGCTCGAACTGCAGGTCAACCATGATCTGCGGTTGCGGCGGGATGGTGATGCCTTGCAAGGCTTGCTGGATCTGTTCGGCGCTGAGTTCTTGGGACATACGTGCACACTCGTTTAGGACGAGGAATTCTAACCCAGGTGGCGGTGCCGGCGCTTTGTCGTACCTCGAACCGAAGTACCGGCCAACAGGGTATAATCCCGCTCTTTTTTCCCGGAGCGACGTCATGTCCCTGCCCAGCCTTCGCCTCAAAGCCAATGCCGACCGCCGCCTGCGCGCCGGCCACCTGTGGGTCTACAGCAACGAAGTCGATGTCAGCGCGACCCCACTGCAAGGCTTCCAGGCCGGCCAGCAGGCCATTCTCGAGGCGGCCAACGGCAAACCGTTGGGCATCGTCGCACTCAGCCCGAATAACCTGATCTGCGCACGCCTGCTGTCGCGCGACATCAAGCTGCCGCTGGACAAGTCGCTGCTGGTGCACCGCCTCAACGTCGCCCTGTCGCTGCGCGAGCGCCTGTTCGACCAGCCGTGCTACCGCTTGGTCTATGGCGATTCCGACCTGCTGCCAGGGCTGGTGGTCGACCGCTTCTTCGACATCCTCGTGGTGCAGCTGGCCTCGGCCACCATGGAAGCGCACAAGGACGACGTGATCGCTGCCCTGGTGCAAGTACTCAAACCCAGCGGCATCCTGTTCAAGAACGATTCCGCCGCCCGCGACGCCGAAGGCTTGCAGCGCTATGTCGAGACCGTCTACGGCGAGGTGCCGGACTGGGTGCCGCTGGAAGAGAACGGCGTCAAGTTCGAAGCTCCGGTGCGTGAAGGCCAGAAGACCGGCTGGTTCTACGACCACCGCATGAACCGTGCGCGCCTGGCGCCGTACGTCAAGGGCAAGCGTGTGCTCGACCTGTTCAGCTACATCGGTGGCTGGGGCGTGCAGGCCGGTGCTTTCGGCGCCAGCGAAGTGTTCTGCGTCGATGCCTCGGGCTTTGCCCTGGATGGCGTGGAGCGTAACGCCGCGCTGAACGGCATCAGCGAAAAGCTGACTTGCATCGAAGGCGATGTGTTCGAAGCCCTGCGCGAACTGAAGGCTGCCGAAGAACGCTTCGACGTGATCATTGCCGACCCACCCGCTTTCATCAAGCGCAAGAAAGACCTGAAGAACGGCGAGGCCGCCTACCGCCGGCTGAACGAACAGGCCATGCGCATGCTGAGCAAGGACGGCATCCTGGTCAGCGCCTCGTGCTCCATGCACCTGCCCGAGGACGACCTGCACAACATTCTGCTGACCAGCGCCCGCCACCTGGACCGCAACCTGCAGCTGCTCGAGCGCGGCGGCCAGGGCCCCGACCACCCGGTGCACCCGGCCATTGCCGAAACCCGCTACATCAAGAGCATCACCTGCCGGTTGCTGCCCAACAGCTGATCAGTGAGGGCCGGGGGCATGATGCCCCCAGGCTCGTATCAGATATCCAGGACCTGCGTCGCGATCCCGAAATAAACCAGTACCCCCGCCGCATCGGCAATCGAAGTGATCAGTGGCCCACTGGCCGTTGCCGGGTCCAGCTTGAAACGGCTGAGCAGAAACGGCAGGCTCATGCCGATCATGCTGCCGACCAGCACGATCACCACCATGCTGCTGGCTACAATCAGCGCAATCTGTGGCCCGCCGCGCAGTACCCCCAGCGACGCCACGGCAACGGCCATGGTTGCCCCCAATGCCAAAGCCACGCCGAACTCACGCCCGAGCATGCGCCACCAATCGCGCATGCCCACCTCACCCGTGGCTAGCCCCCGCACCATCAACGTCGCAGACTGGGCGCCGGCATTGCCGCCGCTGTCTACCAACAACGGCAGGAAGAACACCAAGGCAATGTTCGCAGCGATGGTCTCTTCAAAGGCCGCAATGCCTGCACCGGAAAACAGGTTGCCAAATACCAGCACCACCAGCCACAGCACGCGCTTGCGGTAAAGCAGCCCGAGGGTTGCGTCCCGAAGATTGCCAATGTGGTTGGTGATCGAAGCGCCTTTGTGGAAGTCTTCGGTCGCCTCGCGCCGCTGCGCCTCAAGGGCTGCGTGGGCGTCCGGCTGAAGGAGGTTCTTGTCGATTTGCTGTTGCATGCAATTCTCCAGGCGCCGACCCAGGCGCCTGGGACTTCAGCCTCGCGAGCTCAAGCCTTCGGCGGCCCTGGCGGCGACGCGCTCAGTGCCAGATAGCAGGTTCGTGATGAACCGGTTACTGGGAAGGTCCATTGAGGGATATCTCGTGATACCGCACATGCGGCGGCCGAATGATAGCCAGGCGGGGTAGGCCGGTCAGCCCCTTCGGCACCCTTTCAGAAGCGTCCTACAAACATCGACCGTTTAGGCCAAAGCCACCGTCCAGACACATCGCCATTCCCTCGCCGCGCCAGCGGTGTAGAATCGGCCTATTCATCGCCAGTCATCCCCGGCGGGTTTATGAGCTCTGGCCAAGCACGCGGCGATCCCGTGGTGTCTTCGGCCTCATCCGTGCCAGTGGCAACCGGCCTGCGGCGCAAAGGACCACAGAAGCTCACTTCCCTTTACGTGACCTGATTCAGCCGCCAGGAGTGTTTCATGCCTGATTACCGTTCCAAGACTTCCACCCAGGGCCGCAACATGGCCGGCGCCCGTGCCCTGTGGCGCGCCACCGGCATGAAGGACGAAGACTTCAAGAAACCGATCATCGCCATCGCCAACTCGTTCACCCAGTTCGTCCCCGGCCACGTGCACCTGAAGGACCTGGGCCAGCTGGTCGCGCGCGAAATCGAACGCGCCGGTGGCGTAGCCAAGGAATTCAACACCATCGCGGTCGACGACGGCATCGCCATGGGCCACGACGGCATGCTGTACTCGCTGCCCAGCCGCGAGATCATTGCCGACGCCGTGGAATACATGGTCAACGCCCACTGCGCCGATGCCATTGTGTGCATCTCCAACTGCGACAAGATCACCCCTGGCATGCTGATGGCCGCCCTGCGCCTGAACATCCCGGTGATCTTCGTCTCGGGCGGCCCGATGGAAGCCGGCAAGACCAAGCTGGCCAGCCACGGCCTGGACCTGGTCGACGCCATGGTCATCGCCGCCGACTCCAGCGCATCCGACGAGAAAGTCGCCGAGTACGAGCGCAGCGCCTGCCCGACCTGCGGTTCGTGCTCCGGCATGTTCACCGCCAACTCGATGAACTGCCTGACCGAAGCCCTGGGCCTGGCCCTGCCGGGCAACGGCTCGACCCTGGCCACCCACTCGGACCGCGAGCAGCTGTTCCTGACGGCCGGGCGCACCATCGTCGAACTGTGCAAACGCTACTACGGCGAGAACGACGAATCGGTACTGCCACGCAGCATCGCCAACTTCAAGGCGTTCGAGAACGCCATGATGCTCGACATCGCCATGGGCGGCTCGACCAATACCATCCTGCACCTGCTGGCCGCTGCTCAGGAAGGCGAGGTAGCCTTCGACCTGCGCGACATCGACCGCCTGTCGCGCAAAGTGCCGCAGCTGTGCAAAGTGGCGCCCAACATCCAGAAGTACCACATGGAAGACGTGCACCGCGCTGGCGGCATCTTCAGCATCCTCGGTTCGCTGGCCCGTGGCGGCCTGCTGCACACCGACCTGCCGACCGTGCACAGCCGCAGCATGGAAGAAGCCATCGCCAAATGGGACATCACCCAGACTGACGACGAAGCCGTGCACACCTTCTTCAAGGCCGGCCCTGCCGGGATCCCGACCCAGACCGCATTCAGCCAGTCGACCCGCTGGGAAACCCTCGATGACGACCGCGAGAACGGCTGCATCCGCAGCTTCGAGCACGCCTATTCGCAAGAAGGCGGCCTGGCCGTGCTGTACGGCAACATCGCGCTGGATGGTTGCGTGGTGAAGACCGCCGGTGTCGACGAGTCGATCCACGTGTTTGAAGGTACCGCGAAGATCTTCGAAAGCCAGGACAGTGCCGTGCGCGGCATCCTCGCCGACGAAGTGAAGGCCGGCGACATCGTGATCATCCGCTACGAAGGCCCGAAAGGTGGCCCGGGCATGCAGGAAATGCTCTACCCGACCTCGTACCTGAAGTCCAAAGGCCTAGGCAAGGCCTGCGCCCTGCTGACCGACGGCCGCTTCTCGGGTGGCACCTCGGGCCTTTCCATCGGCCACGCTTCGCCGGAGGCTGCTGCAGGCGGCGCTATCGGCCTGGTGCGCGACGGTGACAAGGTACTGATCGACATCCCCAACCGTTCGATCAACCTGCTCGTCAGTGATGAAGAGCTGGCTGCGCGCCGTGTAGAGCAGGACAAGAAAGGCTGGAAACCGGCTGAAGTCCGCCCGCGCAAGGTGACCACCGCACTGAAGGCTTATGCGTTGCTGGCCACCAGTGCCGACAAGGGTGCTGTACGTAACAAGGCGATGCTCGAAGGGCTGTAAGGCTTCGATAGCATGAATGGAAAACCGGCGCATTGTGCGCCGGTTTTTTTATGCCTGCACCGGGCTCTTCGCGGGCTCGCCCGCTCCCACAGGGACCGCACAGCATCTGAAAGTCATGCAATGCAAGTGGGAGCGGGCGAGCCCGCGAAGAGGCCGGCCCACTCTACACAAGCCTTACTGGATCTGCTCCGGCGTCACAACCACCCAGTTCTTGTCCGCCGTCACCGGCAACCCTTCTTTGGCCTGCGCCGCTGCATGTTTGGCAATCATGCCGTTCAACTGGTCCATGTACTTGGCCTTGCGGTTGATCCACAGGTGGATACCGCCCTTGCCGACGTCTACCCCATGAAACTGCATGTAGCCATCACTGGTTGGCGTGTCGCCGCCCACCAGCACCGGCTTCTTCCACTCATCGATGTAAGTAAGGATCGCCGCCTGCTTGCCCGCCATCCAGGTGGCCGGGGTCCACAGGTACGGGGTCAGTTCCAGCCCTTCGTTGGCTTTGGCGTCGTAGTGCCCGGCACTGATCTGCTTGCGCGCGGTGGTCAACTGGCCATTGGCGCGGTCCTTGAGCAACAGGCTCACGCCAATCACATTCTGCGGCTTCACGTTGTAGCCGTATTTGGGGTCCGAGGCCACCATGCGCACCAACTCTTCAGAGGCGGCCGAAATCACATAGACCTCGATGCCGTTTTCCATCAGCTTGTTGTACAGCTCGGCCTGGCCCTTGAATACCTTGGGCGGCTGCACGTCGATCGCCTTCACCTGGTCGCCATCGTAATAGGTGCTGGGAATCGGCTGGGTCGAAGCCATCAGTTCGTCCACCTGCACCTTCAACGCCTTGAGGGTGAAGCCGGAAAACACCTGGGCGACCCACGGGTAGCACACCATGTCGTCGATTTCGCACAACCGGTAGTAGTAGCTGAACAGGCTTTCCTTGTGCTCGGCGGTGTCCTTGAACGGTATCAGCTTCAGCGACGGGTCGAGCTTGTCACGGCTCAGCAACCCTTTGTTTTCCATGAACGGCAGCAAGGCTTCTTCCAGGTCATAGCGGTAACTGGTGTTGTCCATGTCGAACACCGCATAGTTACCTTTGTTGGCATTGGCAGCGATCATGCTGTCGAGCTGCCTGGCCGCCTCGGCAGGCCAGTGCTTGAGCTCGGTGGCGAAGGTTTCGATACTGAACAGCAGGGACAAGCCGATAGCGGCAGCTTTCACGGCGACTTTCATGTACGAATCTCCTGAAATGATCTACCAACGCTAGTGCAACCCGACCGATGGGCGGCAGTCCACACCGACGTTCAGGCAGCAGTAAACGCCGTGTTCATTGCAATTTGCGACATAGCGTTATTCCATAAACGACTATGCACATTCCATTTGGGTATAAAGTCGTTTGTTTTCAGGCTGTTAGCATTTCCGTTCGCAATCGCTCACAGAGGCGATGCCACCTTTTGCTTTCTCTGCTGGAGCTTCAATGAATCTGCCGCTGTCACTCAACCTGCTGGCATTCCTGGCCCTGTTGCTGGGCCTGGCACAAACCCGCCGCACCGACTGGAGCCTGGCCAAGAAGGTCTTGCTGGGCCTGGCGCTGGGGGTACTCTTCGGTCTGGCTCTACACACCGTGTATGGCGCCGGTCACCCCGTGCTCAAGGCCACCATCACCTGGCTCGACCTGGTGGGCAATGGCTATGTGGGCCTCTTGCAGATGATCGTCATGCCACTGATCTTCGCCTCGATCCTCAGTGCCGTGGCGCGCCTGCACAACGCATCGTCGCTGGGCCGTATCAGCGTGCTGAGTATTGGCACCCTGCTGCTGACCACAGCCATTGCCGCGTTGATCGGCATCGTGCTGACCAACCTGTTCGGCCTCAGCGCCGAAGGCCTCGTGGCCGGCGCCCAGGAGAGCGCCCGCATGCAGGTTATCCACAGCGACTATGCGGGCAAGGTCGCCGACCTCAATATCCCGCAGTTGCTGTTGTCGTTCATCCCCAGCAACCCGGTAGGCGACCTGGCGCGGGCCAAGCCGACGTCGATCATCAGCGTGGTGATTTTCGCCGTGTTCGTCGGCCTGGCCGCCCTGCAACTGATCAAGGACGACGCGGAGAAAGGCGCACGTGCGCTGTCGGCCATCGACACCCTGCAAGCCTGGGTCATGCGCCTGGTGCGGGTGGTGATGAAACTGACCCCATATGGCGTGCTGGCCCTGATGACCAAGGTGGTAGCCAGTTCGAACATGGAAGACATCCTCAAGCTGGGCAGCTTCGTGGTGGTGTCCTACCTGGGCCTGGCCGTGATGTTCGTGGTTCACGGCATCATCCTGGCCGCCACCGGCGTCAGCCCGCTGCGTTTCTTCCGCAAGGTGTGGCCGGTGCTCACCTTCGCCTTCACCAGCCGTTCCAGCGCAGCCAGCATTCCGCTGAACATCGAAGCGCAAACCCGCCGCCTGGGTGTGCCGCAGTCGATCGCCAGCTTCAGCGCCTCGTTCGGCACCACCATCGGCCAGAACGGCTGTGCGGGGCTCTACCCCGCCATGCTGGCGGTCATGGTCGCGCCTGCGGTTGGCATCGATACCTTCGACCCGCTGTGGATCGCCACCCTGGTGGCCATCGTCACGCTGAGTTCGGCGGGGGTTGCCGGCGTGGGCGGCGGCGCCACCTTCGCCGCGCTGATCGTGTTGCCGGCCATGGGCTTGCCGGTGGAACTGGTGGCGTTGCTGATTTCGGTCGAGCCGCTGATCGACATGGGCCGTACCGCGTTGAACGTGAATGGCTCGATGACCGCGGGCGTGGTCACCAGCCAGTTGCTGAAAGAGACCGACAAGAACGTGCTGGCCGACGATGAACACGCCGAGCTGAGCCATACCTGACAGATTGCTGCGGCCCCTGTGGGAGCAACTGTCTTGTATTGCCTGGGCTGGCCTCATCGCCGGCAAGCCAGCTCCCACAGGTACCGGGCAGATCTCAAGCTTTGCATCGTCTCGGTGGGCGCTGGCTTGCCGGCGATGGGCCGCAACGCGGCCCCCAGAAATCTCAAACCCTGTCCCAAACCTCGAAGTGATACCCAGGCTTGCCTTCTTCACCCTGTGCCTCGCTCGACACCAGCTTCCACTGCCCCTGGTCGAACTCGGGAAACCAGGCATCCCCCTCTGGCGCTAATTCCACCCGCGTCAGGTACATGCGGCTGACCAGCCCTTTCTCCAGCGCCTGCCCATAGAGCTGCGCCCCGCCAATCAGCATCAGCTCATCGACGCCTTTTTCGCGCGCCCACTGTTCGGCCCGCACCAGCGCCTGCTCCAGCGAGCCGAAGACTTCGGCGCCCTGCAGCTGCAGCCCAGGCTGCCGGCTGACCACGATATTCAACCGCCCGGGCAGCGGCCGGCCCAGTGAGTCCCAGGTCTTGCGCCCCATGATGATCGGCTTGCCCAGGGTAGTGGCCTTGAAGTACTTGAAATCCCCCGGCAGATGCCAGGGCATGGAGTTGTCGATGCCGATCACACGGTTCTCGGCGTGAGCCGCGATCAGGCTAAGGGGGAGTGATGTATTCATGCCAGCGAGGATAGCACCGGGCGTGTGGGTTATGCTTCTGCCCTGACCTGTGCAATGGAAGACCTTGTGACCGCACCGACTCCACTGGACAAACGCTGGCTGACCGAAGCGGTCCGCCTGCGCGAAGAACACGCCGGCCTGCTGGAAGACCAGGCCGCCAACCGTCATGCGCGCCAGCGCGGTGGCGACCTGGCGACGCGCATCGAAAGCCGGGCGCTGTTCCTGGCCGAACGCGACGGCATGGCCACTGCCCTGCGCCACTGGAAGCAGGGGGCACGCCTGGCGTTGCTGGCCCTGCTGCTGCTAGCCGTGCTCAGCGGCGCAGGCCTGGCCCTGGCGGCGCTTGGCGACGGCCAGCGCCCGGTCAACGTATTCTGGGCGTTGGGCAGCCTGCTGGGGCTGAACCTGCTGACGCTGCTGGGCTGGGCCATTGGTTTTGCCCTCAGTGGCGAACACGGGGCGGGGTTGGGCCGTTTGTGGCTATGGCTGAGTGAGCGCTTCGCCCGCGACGCCAAGGCCGCGCACCTGGCCCCGGCACTGCTGGTACTGCTGCAGCGCCAGCGCCTCAACCGCTGGCTGCTGGGCCTGCTGGTACACAGCCTGTGGCTGCTGGCGATGCTCTGCGCACTGGGCATGCTGCTGGCTCTACTGGCCACCCGTCGCTATGGCTTCGTGTGGGAAACCACCCTGCTCGCTGCCGACCCGTTCATCCAACTTACCCAGGCGCTGGGCGCGCTGCCTTCGCTGCTGGGCTTTACCGTGCCCGACGAGGCCATGATCCGCGCCAGTGGCGACAGCCAGCCGGCCCTCGATGTGGCGCGCCAGGCCTGGGCCAGCTGGCTGCTCGGCGTGGTGCTGGTATACGGCCTGCTGCCGCGCGCGCTGCTGGCCGGGTTGTGCCTGTGGCGCTGGCGCCAGGGTCGTCAGCGCCTGACCCTGGACCTGAGCCTGCCGGGTTACGCCCAACTGCGCGAAGCGCTGATGCCGCGCAGCGAGCGCATCGGCGTGCAGGACGCGGCCCCCGAAGCGTTGCCAGGGTTCGCCGCCGAGCAGTTGCAAAGCGCCAGCAGCGGCGCCCTGCTGGTGGGCCTGGAACTGGACGACCAGCGGCCCTGGCCACCCCGCCTGCCCCCAAGCGTGACCGATGCCGGCGTGCTCGACAGCCGCGAGTCGCGCAACCGCCTGCTCGAGCAACTCAGCCGCTTTGCGCCGGCACGCCTGGCCATCGCCTGTGACCCGCGCCGTTCCCCCGACCGTGGCAGCCTGGCGCTGCTCGCCGACCTGGCACGCAATGCTGGCGCCACAAGGGTCTGGCTGCTGCAGGCAGCACCCGGCCAGGCGCTGGACGCTCGGCGCCTGGGCGACTGGCATGAAGCCCTCGAGCGGCTGGGCCTGCCCTATGCCGACACCTCACCGCTGACCTGGCTGGAGCATGGCCATGACTGAGCCGCTGAAATTGGCCGTGGTCGGCCACACCAACGTTGGCAAGACCTCGCTGCTGCGCACCCTGACCCGCGACGTGAGCTTCGGCGAGGTGTCCCACCGCCCCAGCACCACTCGCCATGTCGAAGGCGCGCGGCTGTCGGTGGACGGCGAACCGTTACTGGAGCTTTACGACACGCCAGGGTTGGAGGACGCCATCGCCTTGCTCGACTACCTGGAGCGGCTGGAGCGCCCGGGCGAGCGCCTGGACGGCCCTGCCCGCCTCGAGCGTTTCCTGCAAGGCAGCGAAGCGCGCCAGCGTTTCGAGCAGGAAGCCAAGGTGCTGCGCCAATTGCTGGCCAGCGACGCCGGCTTGTATGTGATCGATGCGCGCGAGCCAGTGCTGGCCAAGTACCGCGACGAACTGGAGGTGCTGGCCAGTTGCGGCAAGCCACTGTTGCCAGTGCTCAACTTTGTCGCCAGCCACCAACACCGCGAGGCGCAATGGCGCGAAGCCCTTGCCCGGCTTGGCCTTCACGCGTTGGTACGGTTCGACAGCGTAGCCCCACCCGAGGACGGCGAACGCCGCCTGTACGAAAGCCTGGCCCTGCTGCTGGAAAGCGCCCGCCCGGCCTTGCAACGGCTGATCGACGACCAGCAGGCCCAACGCCTGGCCCGCCAGCACAGCGGCAAGCGCCTGATTGCCGAACTGCTGCTGGACTGTGCTGCCTGCCGGCGCAGCGTCGACGCCGAACCGGCGGCCGAAGCCCGGGCCATCGAAGCGCTGCGCCAGGATATTCGTCAGCGTGAGCAACGGTGTGTCGAAGCCCTGCTCAAGCTGTATGCCTTCCGCCGCGACGATGCCCACGCCAGCGACCTGCCGCTGCTGGATGGGCGTTGGGGGGATGACCTGTTCAACCCCGAAACCTTGAAGCTGCTGGGCGTACGCCTGGGCAGCGGCGTAGCCGCCGGCGCAGCGGCAGGTGCCGGGGTCGACTTGCTGGTTGGCGGGCTTACCCTGGGGGCAGCGGCACTGGCAGGGGCGCTGGCCGGCGGTGCGCTGCAGACGGCGCGCAACTATGGTGCGCGCTTGCTGGGCAAACTCAAGGGCAAGCGCGAGTTGACCGTGGACGATACCGTGTTGCGCTTGCTGGCCTTGCGTCAGCAGCAGTTGATGGTGGCCCTGGATAACCGCGGGCATGCAGCGCAGGACAGCATCAGGCTGGGTGAGCTGGATGAAAAGGCCTGGCGTGAGGGCAAGCTGCCAGAGGCACTTGTCAGGGCGCGGGCGCATCCACAGTGGTCCACCCTGAACCCGGGGGCGAAGCTGAACCAGGCCGAGCGCCAGGAACAGCTGGAGGCGCTGGTGTCTCAGTTTTGAACGGGCGGCGAACCTGAACCGCCCCATACGCACCAGGCAGGCCTTTACTTGCGCAGCAGGCGCAAACCGTTGAACACCACCAGAAGGCTCACGCCCATGTCGGCAAATACCGCCATCCACAGGGTGGCCATGCCGGCAAAGGTGATCGCCAGGAATATGGCCTTGATACCCAGCGCCAGGACGATGTTCTGCAGCAGGATCGCCCCGCTTTGCCGCGACAGCCGAACGAAGGCCGGGATTTTCCGCAAGTCATCGTCCATCAGCGCCACATCGGCGGTTTCGATGGCGGTATCGGTGCCGGCCGCGGCCATGGCGAAACCGATCTCGGCACGGGCCAGTGCCGGCGCATCGTTGATGCCGTCACCGACCATACCCACCCGGTGGCCCTGGGCGTACAAGGCTTCAATGCTTTGCAGTTTGTCGGCCGGCAGCAGGTTGCCCTCGGCGCGGTCGATGCCTACCACGGCGGCAATGGCCTGCGCGGTGTGCGGGTTGTCACCGGTCAGCATCACCGTCTTGATGCCCAGCTCATGCAGTTCGGCGATCGCCTGACGGCTGCTTTCCTTGACTGTGTCGGCCACTGCAAACAGCGCCAGCGGGCCGCTGCGGTCGAGTAGCAGGACCACGGTCTTGCCCTGGCGCTCCAGCCCATCCAGGCGGGCCTCCAACTCTGGCGAACACAGCCCCAGCTCCTCGACCAGGCGGTGATTGCCCAAGTGGTAGACCTGGCCGTCGATGGTGCCACGCACGCCCCGCCCGGCCAGGGCGGCAAAGTCATCGACCTCGCTCAAGGCCAAGCCTTGCTGCCTGCCGAACTGGGCGATGGCTCGCGACACCGGGTGGTCCGAACGCTCGCCCAGGCTGGCGGCCAAGGCCTGGGCGCGGCCTTCGAACAGCGGCGCCAGCACCTCGGCGTCGGTCTGGGCAGGTTTGCCATGGGTGATGGTGCCGGTTTTGTCCAGGGCCAGGAAGTCCAGGTGGCGGCCGCCTTCCAGGTAGATGCCCCCCTTGACCAGAATACCCTTGCGCGCAGCGGCGGCCAGGCCACTGACGATGGTCACCGGGGTGGAGATCACCAGGGCGCACGGGCACGCCACCACCAGCAGCACCAAGGCGCGGTACACCCAATCGAACCAGGCACTTGCCATGAACAGCGGCGGCACCACCGCCACGGCCAAGGCGATGGCGAACACTACCGGCGTGTAGATGCGCGAGAAGCGGTCGACGAAGCGCTGGGTCGGCGCCCGTGCCCCTTGCGCCTGCTCCACAGCCTTGATGATCCGGGCCAGGGTCGATTGCCCGGCAGTAGCGGTCACGCGAAACTCCAGCGCCCCTGCCTGGTTGATGGTGCCGGCAAACAACTTGTCGCCGACCGCCTTCTCCACGGGCAGGCTTTCACCGGTGATCGGCGCCTGATCGACGCTGGATTGCCCACTGAGCACTTCACCGTCCAGGCCAATGCGCTCGCCAGGGCGCACCCGCACCTGTGCACCGATGGCTACCTCGCGCACTGGCACTTCACGCCACTGGCCATCGGCCTGCTGCACCGTCGCCATGTCCGGCGTCAGTTGCATCAGGCCGCGGATGGCATTGCGCGCACGGTCTAGCGAGCGGGCCTCGATCAGCTCGGCGATGGTGAACAGCACCATCACCATGGCTGCCTCCGGCCACTGCCCGATCAATACCGCACCCGTGACGGCGATGCTCATCAGGGCGTTGATGTTGAGGTTGAGGTTCTTCAGGGCAATCCAGCCCTTTTTGTAGGTGCCCAAACCGCAGCCGAGTATGGCTGCGAGTGCCAGCGCGGCCACCACCCACTCCGGTGCAAGCGCAGAGAAGTGCACGATTTCCGCGGCGATTGCCGCAGTACCCGCCAACGCCAGCGGCCACCAACGGGTTTTCGCCGGTGCCGATGCGCTGGCGCTGCCGTCGTCTTCAACGCCCAGCGGCTCGGCTTTCATGCCCAGGCTGTCGATAGCCCGCTCGATTTCGGCGGTACCACCCAAGGTGTGGCGCACGCCAAGCACGCGGTTGATCAGGTTGAATTCCAATTGCTCGACGCCAGCCAGCTTGCCGAGCTTGTCCTGGATCAAGGTCTGCTCGGTGGGGCAGTCCATGGCCTCGATGCGGAAGCGGCTGAGGCGCGCGTGGCCACTGGCCTGCTCGCTCAACTGCACCAGCGCCGGCGCAGCTTCGGCACTGCAGCAGCTGTGCCCATGGGCAGCATGGCCATGGTCGTCTTCGCCATGGGCATGATCGTGGCGGTGACCGTGCTTGTGATCGTGGCTGACAGGCTGGTTCATGGGGGGTCCTTAAAGTGAGCCTGTTGCCAAGTGAACACCCTGTAGCCACTATAGGGTCAAGCCATTAGCGGGGAATTTGGTAATGAAGATCGGTGAACTGGCCAAAGCCACTGACTGTGCGGTAGAAACCATCCGCTATTACGAGCGGGAAAACCTGCTACCCGCACCTGCGCGCAGCGACGGCAACTACCGCCTCTACACCCAGGCGCATGT
Organism: Pseudomonas sp. CJQ_9; assembly: GCF_043106615.1. Lineage (NCBI taxonomy): Bacteria > Pseudomonadati > Pseudomonadota > Gammaproteobacteria > Pseudomonadales > Pseudomonadaceae > Pseudomonas > Pseudomonas sp. CJQ_9. Next base: position 151,533 of record NZ_JBICMS010000090.1, read on the forward strand.
CGAGCGGCTGACGTTCATTCGCAATTGCCGCACGCTGGACATGACCCTCGATGAAATCCGCAGCCTGCTAAGCCTGCGCGACAGCCCGGGTGACGCGTGCGGCAGCGTCAACGCGCTGATCGACGAGCATATCGAGCATGTGCAGGCGCGCATCGACGGGCTGGTAGCGTTGCAGGCGCAGTTGGTGGAATTGCGCCTTCGCTGCAGCGCACAGGGGGCAGAATGCGCGATCTTGCAGCAACTGGAGACCAATGGTGCGGTAACGGTGCCAGAGACCGAGCGCTCGCACGTGGGCCGCAGCCACGGGCATTGAGGAACACGATCTCCCGTAGGAGCGGCTTCAGCCGCGAACACCGGCAAAGCCGGTGCCAGCCACCGCGTCGCCTGCTTCGCGGGCACGCCCGCTCCCGCTGGTTAGGGTGCTGGCTTCAAGCTCACGCTGCAGATGTACGAGTGGCCTTGTGTCGCGAAAGGGGCGCAAAGCGCCCCCGGCCATCCCAGGACCTACACCGCCATCGGCGCTGTCATCGGCGCATGGTGCTCATAGCCTTCCAGCCAGAAATCACTCGGCTCGATCTTCTCCAGCCACTCGGGCTCGTACTTGCCCGTTTCGGCAAACGCCGGCACCCGGTCACTGATCACCAGCTTCGGCGCTTCCAGCGGCTCGCGCTTGAGCTGCTCGTTAAGCATGTCCAGGTGGTTTTCATAGACGTGGGCATCGCCGATAAAGTAGGTGAACCAGCGCGGGGTGTACCCGGTCAGGCGGCCGAACAGGGCCAGCAGCGCCGCACCTTCGGTAAGGTTGAACGGTGTACCCAGACCCAGGTCGTTGGAACGGATGTAAAGCGTCAGGGAGATTTCCCTGGTCTCGACATTCGGGTGGAACTGGTACAGCAGGTGGCACGGCGGCAGCGCCATCTCGTCCAGCTGCGCGCAGTTCCAGCCGTGGAACAGGATGCGCCGGCTGCCCGGGTCGTTGGCGATGGTGTCCAGGCACTGGCGCACCTGATCGATAGCCTTGTACAGGATGACGAAGGAGACACCGTCTTCCTCGTCCTGAGCAATACGGCGGAAGCCCGCCTGCTCGGCCATGGCGATAGCGGCGGGGTTGCCCAGCGGGATGCGCTTGTAGCCAGGCCACTGGCGCCACTGCACGCCATATATTTCACCAAGGTCATCATGGCCCTGGCGGAACGGGTTGGCCAACCACTGGGCGTTTTCGTTGGCATTCTGGTCCCACACCTTGCAGCCCAGCTCGCGGAACTCACCGGCGTTCTTCACGCCGCGCAGGAAGCCGACCATCTCGCCGATCGCCGACTTGAACGCCAGCTTGCGCGTGGTAATGGCCGGGAAGCCCTTCTGCAGGTCGAAACGCAGCATCGCACCCGGCAGGCTGATGGTGCGGATGCCGGTGCGGTTGCCCTGCAGCGTGCCGTTTTCGATAACGTCGCGGACCAGGTCCAGATACTGTTTCATGGCTTACCTGTAGCAGATACGGCAGGGGGATCGCCCCTGCCGTGGGATTAATCAGGCGGGATTCGCCGTGGGCTTGCGATTATAAGCCCACCAGATCAGGCCGAGGCCAGCAAGGATCATCGGCACGCAGAGAATCTGACCCATGGTCAGCCAGCCCCACGCCAGATAGCCCAGCTGGGCGTCCGGTACGCGAACGAACTCGACGATGAAACGGAAAATGCCGTAGAACAGCGCGAACATCCCGGACACGGCCATGGTCGGCCGCGGCTTGCGCGAGAACAGCCAGAGGATCACGAACAGAGCCACGCCTTCCAGCGCAAATTGATAGAGCTGCGACGGGTGGCGCGGCAGTTGCGCGGGGTCGCTGAAGGGCGGGAAGATCATCGCCCACGGCACGTCGGTCGGCTTGCCCCACAATTCGGCGTTGATGAAGTTGCCGATACGCCCGGCGCCCAGCCCGATCGGCACCAGCGGCGCGACAAAGTCCATCAGCTCGAAGAACGACTTGTTGTTGCGCTTGCCGAACCACAGGGCTGCCAGCATCACCCCAATGAAGCCGCCGTGGAACGACATGCCACCCTTCCACACCTCGAAGATCAAGGTCGGGTTGGCCAGGTAGGCGTGCAGGTCGTAGAACAGCACGTAGCCCAGGCGGCCACCGACGATTACCCCCATCGACAACCAGAACACCAGGTCGGAGAGCTTTTCACGGGTCCAGGTCGGGTCGAAACGGTTCAGCCTACGCGAGGCCAGCAACCAGGCGCCACCGATGCCGATCAGGTACATCAGGCCGTACCAGTGAATTTTCAGCGGGCCAATGGCCACGGCCACGGGGTCTATCTGCGGGTAAGGCAGCATGGAACTTCCTCTCGATTCAAATCAAAAAGCTGAGACCAACACAGAACAGCAGGGCTGCGAACAGGCGTTTCAACAGGCGCGGCGACAGCTTGTGCGCCAGGCGCGCGCCAAAGCGGGCGAAAAACATGCTGGTCACGGCAATGCCGACCAGCGCCGGCAGGTACACGTAACCCAGGCTGTGGGGCGGCAAGTGCTGCTCATGCCAACCTAGCAGCATGAAGCTCAAGGCACTGGCCATGGCGATCGGCAGGCCGCAGGCAGAAGATGTGGCCACTGCCTGTTGCATGGGCAGGCTGCGCGAGGTCAGGAAAGGCACGGTCAGCGAGCCACCCCCAATGCCGAAAATGGCCGAGGCCCAACCGATCACCCCACCCGCGCCAACCAGCACAGGCTTACCAGGCACACCATGGCTGGCCTTGGGCTTGAGGTCCAGGGCCATTTGCGCGGCGATGACCAGTGCGAAGACACCAATGATCTTTTGCAGGAGCGGGCCCTGGATCAGCGAGGCGGTCTTGGCGCCGACACCGGCCCCCAGGAGGATGCCCAGGGTCATCCAGGCGAATATCGGCCATTGCACCGCACCCTTGCGGTGGTGTTCGAGCACGGCATTGATCGAGGTGAACACGATGGTCGCCAACGAAGTACCCACCGCCAAGTGGGTCAGTACCGAGGCGTCAAAACCCTGCAGGGTGAAGCTGAACACCAGCACCGGCACGATGATGATGCCGCCGCCCACGCCGAACAGCCCCGCCAGCACGCCGGCACAGGCGCCCAACAGCAGATAGAGCACGAATTCCATTCGGCATCCCCGAGAAATCAATCCGGCATGGTAACGGAAGCCGGGTTCGAGGCTCTAGTGAAGTCTGTGTCAGGATGGATCCTGCCCGCAGCTGTGGGTACAGTGACAAAAAACACAGAGGCCTGACCGATGTGCCTGATCGTATTCGCCTGGCGGCCGGGACACGCCCTGCCGCTGATCGTCGCGGCCAACCGCGACGAATTCTACGCCCGCCCTACCCAGGCCCTGGCGGCCTGGGAGGATGCGCCCGGGGTGCATGCCGGGCGGGACCTGGAGGCCGGTGGCACCTGGCTGGGCGTGGGTCCACAGGGGCGCTTTGCGGCGCTGACCAATATCCGTGACCCGCGGCGGGCGCAGGGGCCCCGCTCGCGCGGCGAGCTGGTGGCGGGGTATCTACGGGGTGAGCTGGGGGTTGAGGCTTACCTGGACGAGGTGGCCAGCCGTAGCGGGCAGTATTCGGGGTTCAACCTGCTGGTGGGTGATGGGCGCCAGCTGGGTTACCTGCATGGCCCAGACGTGGCGCCGCGCCTGCTGGAAGCCGGGGTGTACGGGCTGTCCAATGCCAGGCTGGATACCCCATGGCCGAAACTGGTGAAGGCCCGAAGCGGGCTGCAGAGCTTGCTGGAAAGGCCGGAGCCGCCACAGTTGCTGGCGCTGCTGGCCGATGGCGAGCCTGCAACTGATGGGGAGCTACCGGACACAGGCGTGGGCATGGCGACCGAGAAGCTGCTGTCGAGTGTGTTTATTACCAGCCAGAGTTATGGGACACGCGCGAGTACTGTGCTGATTGTGGATGATCAGGGCAGAAGACGCCTGATCGAGCGTAGTTTCGGGCCGCTTGGTGGACACCTGGGGGAAGTTGAGCTGTCGGTCTGAACAGCGCCTTCGTGGGAGCGGGCGTGCCCGCGAAGAGGCCCGAACAGGCACCCCCCCCTTACAGGGTTTTATTGGCCCCAGGCCCGATCATCCGCGCCAGCCCCAGGTTTTTCAGCGCCAGCTGCAACGAGCTGTGGATAACCTGCGGGTTGTCGTGGCTCAAGGCTTCGACCAGCAGCTCCTTGGCCTTGCCCATGTTCACCTGGCGCAGCATCCACTTCACCTTGGGCAGGTTGGTGGCGTTCATCGACAGGCTGTCGAAGCCCATCGCCATCAACAGGATCGCTGCCGCGGGGTCACCCGCCATCTCGCCGCAGATGCTGACCGGCTTGCCCTCGCCATGGGCATCACGCACCACGGTGTTCAGCGCCTGTAGCACCGCCGGGTGCAAGTAGTCGTACAGGTCGGCGACCCGTGGGTTGTTGCGGTCCACGGCCAGCAGGTACTGGGTAAGGTCGTTGGAACCGACCGACAGGAAATCAACCTGCCGCGCCAACTCCTTGGTCTGGTACACCGCCGCAGGGATCTCCACCATGACGCCAACCGGCGGCATCGGCACGTCGGTGCCTTCGTCGCGCACCTCGCCCCAGGCCCGGTGAATCAGGTGCAGCGCTTCTTCCAGCTCGTGAATACCGGAAATCATCGGCAGCAGGATGCGCAGGTTGTTCAGGCCCTCGCTGGCTTTGAGCATGGCGCGGGTCTGCACCAGGAAGATTTCCGGGTGGTCGAGGGTCACCCGAATGCCGCGCCAGCCAAGGAACGGGTTGTCTTCCTTGATCGGGAAATACGACAGCGCCTTGTCACCACCAATGTCGAGGGTGCGCATGGTCACCGGCAGCGGGTGGAAGGCCGCCAACTGCTCACGGTAGATAGCCAGCTGCTCTTTTTCGCTGGGGAAGCGCTGGTTGATCATGAACGGCACTTCGGTGCGGTACAGGCCCACCCCTTCGGCACCGCGCTGCTGGGCCCGGGCCACATCGGCCAGCAAGCCGGTATTGACCCACAACGGCATGCGGTGGCCGTCGGGGGTGATGCAGGGCAGCTCGCGCAGGGCATCCAGGCCCTGGGCCAACTGGCGCTCTTCCTCGACCACGTCGCTGTACTGCTTGCGCAGCACTTCGCTCGGGTTGGTGAACACCTCGCCCTTGTAACCGTCGACGATCAGCTCAATGCCGTCGACCTTGGAGTACGGCAGGTCGACCAGGCCCATCACCGTTGGGATACCCATGGCACGGGCCAGGATGGCAACGTGGGAGTTGCCCGAACCCAGGACCGACACCAGGCCGACCAGCTTGCCTTCCGGCACTTCGCCGAGCATTGCCGGGGTCAGCTCTTCACTGACCAGGATGGTGTTGTCGGCGTAGACCAGCGACTGCGAGCGGGCCTCTTGCAGGTAGGCCAGCAAACGCCGGCCCAGGTCCTTCACGTCGGAGGCACGCTCGCGCAGGTAGTCGTCGTCCATCAGCTCGAAACGGTTGACGTGCTCGCCGACCACCTGGCGCAGGGCGCCCTGGGCCCACTGGCCGGTCTTGATGACCGCGGTCACCTCGCCGCCCAGCGCTGCATCTTCGAGCATCATCAGGTACACATCGAACAGGGCGCGCTCTTCCGGGCGCAGTTGCGTCGCCAGTTTGGCCGACAGCTTGCGCATGTCTTCGCGCACGCCTTCAAGGGCGTTTTCGAACAGCTTGAGCTCGGCGTCGATGTCATCGACGGCCTTGTCGGGCACCACTTCGAGGTCGGCAGGCGGCAGCATGACCACGGCACGCCCTACGGCAGCGCCTGGCGAGCCAGGCACGCCGACGAAACGCGCCTCCTGAATGCCCTTGCCCTGCCGGCCCAAGCCACGGATCGAGCCGGTGGCCTCGGCGTGGGCGATAACCCCGGCAAGCTGGGCGCTCATGGTGACCAGGAACGCTTCTTCGCCCTCGTCGAACTGGCGGCGCTCCTTCTGCTGGATGACCAGTACCCCGACCACACGGCGGTGGTGAATGATCGGTGCACCCAGGAACGAGGCGAACCGCTCTTCACCGGTTTCGGCAAAGTAGCGGTAACGCGGGTGGTCGGCGGCGTTTTCCAGGTTCAGCGGCTCTTCGCGGGTACCGACCAGGCCGACCAGGCCTTCGTTGGGCGCCATGCTGACCTTGCCGATGGAGCGTTTGTTCAGGCCTTCGGTGGCCATCAGCACGAAGCGATTGGTTTCCGGATCAAGCAGGTACACCGAGCAGACCTGGCTGCCCATGGCCTCCTTGACGCGCAAGACAATGATCCCCAACGCCGACTTGAGATCTTTGGCGGAGTTTACTTCCTGGACGATCTTGCGCAGCGTATTGAGCATGGCTCGGGGTCGAACTCCGTCGTCAGTCGCGCGTCAGAAGACGCGGTGCTAGCTCTTTCAGGGCGCGCCGGTATACCTCGCGCTTGAATGTCACAACCTGGCCCAGCGGGTACCAATAGCTCACCCAACGCCAGCCGTCGAACTCCGGCTTGCCGGTGAGGTCCATTCTTACCCGTTGTTCGTTGCTCACCAGGCGCAGCAGGAACCACTTCTGCTTCTGGCCGATGCACAGCGGCTGGCTGTGGGTCCGCACCAGGCGCTGCGGTAAACGATAACGCAACCAGCCACGGGTGCAGGCAAGAATTTCCACATCATCGCGTTCAAGGCCAACTTCTTCGTTCAGCTCGCGGTACAGGGCATCTTCCGGCGTTTCGTCAGGGTTGATTCCACCCTGGGGAAATTGCCAGGCATCCTGGTTGATCCGTCGAGCCCATAGCACCTGCCCGGCATCATTCGTGAGAATGATCCCGACATTGGGGCGAAAACCATCCGGGTCGATCACGGCAGCAACCTCGCAAACGCATGTCACCGCATTGTTCCACAAAGCTTGCGAGCGCAGCAACGCGCCCGCCACGCTTATGTGCCGCGGCGTGAAAACTCCTTGTTCGGTGAAGGCAAGGTGATGCAGGCAAGCGTTGGCCGCTGCTTAGTCAGACTGGCTTGGCGCCCATCAGCCCGGCGATGGACAGCAGGCAGACGCCACTGAACACCGCCAGCGCCAAGGTGAAGCGCAACCCTACCGGCTCGGCCTTGCGCAGCCGGTTCAGCCGCACCAGCAGCCACCACACGGCAAACGCACCAAGCGTATAGATGACGCTGGACGCCAGCACCCAGGTCTGCCCCAGCGGCCAACCGACCAGGTGCACCAGCCACCAGCCGGTGAACGGCATGCTTACCAGGCACAGCACCATTACCAGCCACACGAACACCAGCGGCCGGCGCAGCAGCTTGGCATAGGCCTGCGCATCGCCCTGGCGGCGGGCGCGCACGGTCCACACCGCCAGGCCCAGGGCACCCAGCAGCAGGAGTGCGGTGGCGATGATGTGCAGTGTTTTCAGGGTGGTCAGATGTTCCATGTGTGCGTTGTCCTTGAGCAGGCCTTAGGCCCAGCTTAGCTGCTCAGCCCAGGAACAGCTTGTAAGCCGGGTTCTCGGTTTCGTCCCAGTAGGGGTAACCAATCTTGGCCAGTGCCGCTGGCACCAGGTGACGCTCGTCTTCCGGCACCTGCAGGCCCGCCACCACACGCCCGTCTGCCGCGCCGTGGTTACGGTAGTGGAACATCGAGATATTCCAGCGCCCACCCAGCTTGTCGAGGAAATTGAACAGCGCCCCCGGCCGTTCCGGGAACTCGAAGCGCAGCACCATTTCATCGCTGGCGCCAGCCGAGTGGCCGCCGACCATATGACGAATGTGCAACTTGGCCAGCTCGTTGTCGGTCAGGTCCGTTACCGGGAAGCCCTGCTCGCTCAAGTGCTGCACCAAGGCTGCGCGCGGGTCGTTTTCCGGGTGGGTCTGCACGCCCACGAAGATATGCGCCTCGTCCGAGGTGTGCTTGCGGTAGTTGAACTCGGTGATCTGGCGTTTGCCAATCGCCTGGCAGAACGCCTTGAAGCTGCCCGGTCGTTCAGGAATGGTAACGGCGATGATCGCCTCGCGCTTTTCACCCAGTTCGGCACGCTCGGCCACATGGCGCAAGCGGTCGAAATTGACATTGGCGCCGGAGTCGATTGCCACCAGGGTCTGGCCGGTCACGCCGTACAGTTCGACATAACGCTTGATGCCCGCCACACCCAACGCGCCGGCAGGTTCGGTGATCGAGCGGGTATCGTCGTAGATATCCTTGATTGCGGCGCAGATTTCATCGGTGCTGACCGTGACCACTTCATCCACATGGTGGCGGCAGATATCGAAGGTGTGCTGGCCGATCTGCGCCACCGCCACGCCGTCGGCGAACAGCCCGACCTGCGGCAGCACCACGCGCTCACCCGCGGCCATGGCCGCCTGCAGACAGTTGGAGTCATCCGGTTCTACACCAATGACCTTGATTTCCGGACGCAGGTACTTCACGTAGGCGGCAATACCGGCGATCAGGCCACCGCCGCCCACCGGCACGAAGATCGCGTCCAGCTGGCCAGGGTGCTGGCGCAGGATTTCCATGGCCACGGTGCCCTGCCCGGCGATGGTGTGCGGGTCATCGTAAGGGTGGACATAGACCAGGCCCTTTTCATCCACCAGCTTCAGCGAGTAAGCCAGCGCCTCGGGGAACGAGTCGCCATGCAGCACCACCTTGCCGCCACGCGAGCGTACGCCTTCGACCTTGATCTCCGGGGTGGTCTTGGGCATCACGATGGTGGCCTTGATGCCCATTTCGCGCGCGGCCAGGGCCAGGCCCTGGGCGTGGTTGCCGGCCGAGGCGGTGACCACGCCGCGGGCCAGTTCTTCCGGGGTCAGCTGGGCCAGCTTGTTGTACGCCCCGCGGATCTTGAACGAGAACACCGGCTGCAGGTCTTCGCGCTTGAGCAGAATCTGGTTGCCCAGGCGCTTGCTCAGTTGCCCCGCGCTCTGCAACGGGGTTTCGACGGCAACGTCATAGACGCGCGAGGTGAGGATCTTCTTGACGTACTGTTCGAGCATCGGGAAAGCATCACTGGGCCGCGGGACAAGGGCTGGAAGTCTACCCCAGCGCTACGTCGGGCGACCACAGCAAAGCCGTGCGAGCCGTTATACTAGGCAACTTTGAAACCGCCCTGCCCCTTCCGGAGCCCGCATGACCCAGGACCAACTCAAACAGGCCGTCGCCCAGGCCGCTGTCGACTTCATTCTGCCCAAGCTGGATGAAAAGAGCGTCGTCGGCGTCGGTACCGGTTCGACCGCCAACTTCTTCATCGATGCCCTGGCTCAGCACAAGACCGCCTTCGACGGTGCCGTCGCCAGCTCCGAGGCCACTGCCCAGCGCCTGAAGGGGCATGGTATTGCGGTGTACGAACTGAACAGCGTCAGCGAGCTGGAGTTCTACGTGGACGGCGCCGATGAAAGCGACGCGCACCTGAACCTGATCAAGGGCGGCGGCGCAGCCCTGACCCGCGAGAAGATCGTTGCAGCAGTGGCCAAGACCTTCATCTGCATCGCCGATGCCAGCAAGCTGGTGCCGGTGCTCGGCGCCTTCCCACTGCCGGTCGAGGTGATCCCGATGGCCCGCAGCCACGTGGCCCGCCAACTGGTCAAGCTGGGCGGCGACCCGGTGTACCGCGAGGGTGTGGTGACCGACAACGGCAACGTGATCCTCGATGTGTACAACCTGCAGATCACCAACCCGGTAGAGCTGGAAGCACAGATCAACGCCATTGTTGGCGTGGTGACCAACGGCCTGTTCGCGGCGCGGCCGGCGGACCTGCTGTTGCTGGGTACTGCTGAAGGTGTGAAGAGCCTGACGGCCAATTAAACCGCTTCGCGGGTAAACCCGCTCCTACAGCGATCTCCACTGGCCTGGAGCCTGGCGAGCTATCTGTAAGAGCGGGTTTACCCGCGAAGGGCCCTGACACGATCAGTCAGCCGGCTGCTTGAACACATAGAACAGGTTCGGCTCACTGACCAGATAAAGGGTTCCCGCCTCATCCATCGCAATCCCCTCCGCCTGCGGTACGGTCGCCTGCAAGCCCTGGTAGCCCTTGCGCAGCGACAGGGTACTCAGCGGCCTGCCCTCGATATCCAGCTCCAGCAACAGCCGCGACTCGTCGGACAATGCCAGCAGGTGCCCACTGCGCTCATCGAACTGCAAGCTCGACAAGTCCCGCACGAACAACCGTGAATCGCGCTTGCGGTCCTGTACTACATGCACGGCATAGGGCTTTTCCGGGTTGTCGTGCGGGAAGCCATGGACCTCGTAGATCAGCATCGGGTCGCGTTCCTTGGCCACGAACAGGCGCTTGCCCGCTGAGTCGTAGGCCAGGCCTTCGAAGCCTTTGTTGCCGTTCAGGCCAATGCCCAGGCTGAGCTGCTCGGCATCGCCGGCATCGAGGAACAACGTGTCGTCGTCCAGGCGCACCCGGATCAGCCGTTGCTGACGCTCGTCGGAAATCACATAGCTGTTTGGCCCGACATACTCCACGGCCTCCGGGTCGCCGAAGCCCGTCAGCGGCACGCGGCGCAGGATGCGCCCGTCCAGCGACAGCTCGATCAACTCCGAACGGGCGTTGGTGACGGTAAACAGGGTCTTGCGGTCAGGGTCGTAGGTCAGCGCCGATATATCGTCGTTCAACCCTTCGATAGGCTGCGCTTCCAGCACCACCCGGTAGCGCTCCAGCCCCATGCTCTGCTCGGCGGGCTGCCACCAGGTCTTGAGGTTGAACCAGGCGCGCTCGTAAAGGCGGAACTCATGTCCGGCCCAGCCGAGCAGGCACAGGCAGACAACGGCTATTACAAGGGATAGACGAACAAAACCACGCATACGGGCAGACTCGGCACAAGGATGGCGAATCTAACCATGAATGACTGAAATAAAGCTTAATGCCAGCATCCGAAAAAGCGGATTGTTGGCTCAGGGTTTTCTGAAGCGATAGAACAATGCCGGCTCACTGACCATGTACAGGTTGCCCTGGTCGTCCATCGCCACCCCCTCGGCCCGCGGGATGGTGCCTTGCAGGCCGTTGAACCCGCCGAGCAAAGTCATGAAGCTGACCTGCTGCCCCTGCTGGTCCAGCTCCAGCAGCATGTTGGAGTCGGCCGACAATACCAACAGGTGGCCTGTGCGCGGGTCGACACCCAGCGCCGAGAGGTTGCGCAAGTCGAGCTGATCGCTTGGCAGCGGCTGCTTGTCGCCCTTGAGCTGGCTGCGGCCATCGGTGTTCCAGGTGTACAGCTTGGGCGGGCGCTCCTCGCCGATGACCAGGCGCTGGTGCAGCGGGTCCCAGGCGACGGCTTCGAAGCCTTTGTTGCTTTTCACCGACTGCCCCAGGTCATAGCTTTTGAAGTCGGCGTGGTTGAGCACCGCCGTGTGCCCGTCCACCTTGACCAGGGTCAGGTCATGCAGGCGCTCGTCGGTGATGGCCAGGTAACCGTCTTCCAGCACGGCAACGCCTTCCGGGTTGTTCCAGCCGTTGAGCGGGATCTTGCGCAGCACATCGCCGTCCAGGCTCAGTTCGACCAGGAACGGGTTCTTGCCCATGACCGCGAACAGCGTCCGGGTCTGCGGGTTGAACGCCACGTCCGACGCTTCGTCATCGTCCATGCCCGGCAGGGGCTTGGCATCGATGTCTACCTGGTAATCCGGCAGCCATACGCTTTCGCTGCGCTCGGCGCGGCTTTCGAAGCCTTCCTTCAGCCACAGCGCACCACGGTCATCCCAGTGCATCGCCATGGCCACGCCGTAGCCAATCACCGCCGCCACCGCCAGGCCAAAGGGCCAGCGCAGGTAGAAACGACGCTTGGGGGTTGCCGGGGCGTTGGTGGGTGATGGCATGCAGGGGTCCTGAAGCAGTGGGCGTAGATGCGCGCATTATCCGCATTGGGTGTGAAAAAAACGCCAAATCCTGCCTGGACGCGAATTCTTTGTGGGAGCAGCCTTGTGTCGCGAAAGGGGTGCGAAGCGCCCCCGGGATTCATGCGTCAAGCACCTATTGCCGGAGCCGCTCCCACAGGGCTCAGAGCACCCGGCTTTCGAAGCGGCTGACACCCGGTAGCTCCAGCACCAGCTCGTCACCGACATTGAACGGCCCCACGCCCGCCGGGGTGCCGGTGAGGATCACATCCCCCGCCAGCAGCGAAAAATGCGCGGCCATGTGCTGAATCATCGGCACGATAGGGTTGAGCATCATTGCGCTGTTGCCGTCCTGGCGTACTTCGCCGTTCACCGTCAGCCGTACCGGGATGTCGGTCACGTCCGGGAAGCTGGCAGCCGAGACGAACGGCGGCAGTACGCAGGCACCGTCGAAGCTCTTGGCCAGCTCCCATGGCAGGCCTTTTTCCTTCAGTTTGGCCTGCACGTCGCGCAGGGTCAGGTCCAGGGCCGGGGCGTAGCCGGATATGGCGTCCAGCACCTCTTCCTCGCTGGGGTGCGTGGACAGTGACTTGCCCAGCAACACGGCGATTTCTGCCTCGTAATGGACCGAACCGCGCTCGGTCGGGATCTTGAAGCCGCCTTGCGCGGCGACCACGCAACTGCCGGGTTTGATGAACAGCAGCGGTTCGCTGGGGATCGGGTTGTCCAGTTCCTTGGCGTGTTCGGCATAGTTACGGCCAATGCACACCACCTTGCCCAATGGGAAGTGGATGCGCGTGCCGTCTACATACTGGTGCTGGTAACTCATGGCCGACTCCTCTGCATGCTGCTTTTTATTCAGGAGCGAAGATCTTACCCGGATTCATGATGCCGTTAGGGTCGAACACGGCCTTTATCGCCTTCATGCAGGCAATTTCTTCGGCTGAACGGCTATAGCCCAAGTAGTCGCGCTTGGTCATGCCTACGCCGTGCTCGGCAGAGATCGAGCCGTTGTAGCGTTCGACGATCTCGAACACCCACTTGTTGACCTTGGCGCACGAGGCAAAGAACGCGTCTTTGTCCATGTGCTCGGGCTTGAGGATGTTCAGGTGCAGGTTGCCATCGCCGATATGGCCGTACCACACCACTTCGTAATCCGGGTAATGCTCGGCCACGATGGCATCGATATCGCGCAGAAACGCCGGCACCTTCGAGACCGTGACTGAAATATCGTTCTTGTACGGGGTCCAGTGCGAGATGGTTTCCGACAGGTACTCACGCAGCTTCCACAGGTTTTTCAGCTGGATTTCGCTCTGGCTCATCACCCCGTCCAGTACCCAGCCCTGCTCGACGCAATGCTCGAAGGTGGCCAGTGCCTGGTTGGCGACTGCCTCGGTGCTGGCCTCGAACTCCAGCAGCGCATAAAAGGGGCAGTCGGTGGCAAACGGCGCCGGCACATCACCACGCGCCAGGATCCTGGCCAGGCCCTTGTCCGAGAAAAATTCGAAGGCGGTGAGGTCGAGCCCGCCCTGGAAGGCGTGCAGCACCGGCATGATCGAGTCGAAGTCCGGCGTGCCCAGCACCATGGCGGTGAGGTTGCGCGGGGCGCGGTCCAGGCGCATGGTGGCCTCCACCACGAAACCCAGCGTGCCTTCGGCGCCAATGAACAGCTGGCGCAGGTCATAGCCGGTGGCGTTCTTGATCAGGTCCTTGTTCAGCTGCAGCAGCTCGCCCTTGCCCGTCACCACCTTCAGCCCGGCCACCCAATTGCGGGTCATGCCGTAGCGGATTACCTTGATGCCGCCGGCATTGGTACCGATGTTGCCGCCTATCTGGCTGGAACCGCTGGAAGCGAAGTCTACCGGGTAATACAGGCCCTGCGCTTCGGCGTAGCTTTGCAACTGCTGGGTGACCACCCCGGGCTGGCAAACCACCGTGCGGTCGAAGGCATTGAAGTCGAGAATCCGGTTCATGTTGTCGAAGGCCACCACGACTTCGCCATTGGCCGCAACGGCCCCCGCGGAGAGCCCGGTGCGCCCACCCGACGGCACCAGCGCCACCCTGTGCGCATTGGCCCAGCGGACAATGGCCTGCACCTGCTCGATGGTCTTGGGCAGCACGATGGCGCTGGGCGCCGGTGAATAGTGCTTGGTCCAGTCCTTGCCATAGGCGTCTAGGGATGCCGGGTCGGTCAGGACCTTGCCAGGGTCGACAAGGGTCATCAGTTCTTCAATTGCAGCGGGGTGGGTCATCGCTGGAACTCTCGACTTATTCATAGTCACCCTGAGCACTCTTCACCTGTCGGGATAAGCTCAGATTGTGTCGCGTATGCTAGCATAGCGCTCCCGCTGTTCATGCTAAGGCCGCCCTCGCGCCTGGCATCACCCCTCGCCATTTTTTCTCCGGGATACAGGTTTACGCAGATGAGCAAGACTTCTCTCGACAAGAGCAAGATCCGGTTCCTTCTTCTTGAAGGTGTGCACCAGAACGCGGTCGATACCCTCAAGGCCGCCGGCTACACCAACATCGAATACCTCACTGGTTCGTTGCCGGAAGCCGAGCTGAAGGAAAAGATCGCCGATGCCCACTTCATTGGCATCCGTTCGCGCACCCAGCTCACCGAAGAGATCTTTGACTGCGCCAAGAAACTGGTCGCCGTTGGCTGCTTCTGCATCGGCACCAACCAGGTGGACCTGGAAGCTGCCCGCGAGCGCGGTATCGCCGTGTTCAACGCGCCCTACTCCAACACCCGCTCGGTCGCCGAGCTGGTACTGGCCGAAGCGATCCTGCTGCTGCGTGGCATCCCAGAGAAAAACGCCTCCTGCCACCGTGGCGGCTGGATCAAGAGCGCAGCCAACTCGTTCGAGATTCGCGGCAAGAAACTCGGCATCGTCGGCTACGGCTCGATCGGTACCCAGCTGTCGGTCCTGGCCGAAAACCTGGGCATGCAGGTCTACTTCTACGACCCGCTGACCAAGCTGCCACTGGGCAACGCCGTACAGGTCACCAGCCTGCACGAACTGCTGGGCCTGGCCGACATCGTCTCGCTGCACGTGCCTGAGCTGCCCTCCACCCAGTGGATGATCGGCGAGAAGGAAATCCGCTCGATGAAGAAGGGCGCGATCCTGATCAACGCCGCGCGTGGCACCGTGGTCGAGCTGGACCACCTGGCCGCCGCCATCAAGGACAAGCACCTGATCGGCGCTGCCATCGACGTGTTCCCGGTCGAGCCACGCTCCAACGACGAAGAGTTCGAGAGCCCGCTGCGCGGCCTGGACAACGTGATCCTCACCCCGCACATCGGTGGTTCCACTGCCGAAGCCCAGGCCAACATCGGCCTGGAAGTGGCCGAGAAGCTGGTCAAGTACAGCGATAACGGTACTTCGGTGTCTTCGGTCAACTTCCCTGAGGTGGCACTGCCAGCGCACCCAGGCAAGCACCGCCTGCTGCACATTCACGAAAACATCCCGGGCGTACTCAGCGAGATCAACAAGGTATTCGCCGAGAACGGTATCAACATCTCCGGTCAGTTCCTGCAGACCAACGAGAAAGTCGGTTACGTGGTAATCGACGTAGACGCCGAGTACTCCGACCTGGCGCAAGAAAAACTTCAACAGGTCAAAGGCACCATCCGTTCCCGCGTACTGTTCTGAGTTTGCGTGCAGCATGAAAAAGGGAGGCCCTGGTGGCCTCCCTTTTTTTTGCCGGTGGAAGCGGCGTCGCCCGCTCTCACAGGATCACCGCAAACCCGAAGCTTGCGGCCCCCCCTGTGGGAGCGGGCGAGCCCGCGAAAAGCCCAACACCTATTTCACGTCGACAGTAATCTTCTTCGACTCGACGCTCGGCTTGAACGGCACGTGATACTGGTCACCCAGCACCAGTTGCAGGGTGTGCTTGCCCGGGGTCAGGGTAATGCTGGTTTCGGTCTGTGCCTTGCCAAAATGCAGCACCTGCGGCCCGGCTGGCAGTGCGGTGCCGGCCTCTGGCATCAGGCTGGTCGGCAGCGGCATGTCGGCGACGGGCTCTTTGTCCACATCCACTAGCAAGTGGTGGTGGCCGGTGTGTGGGGTCTGGTCGCCGGCAGGCTTCAGGCCCATGCCTTCAATGCCGAACTTGACGGTAAAGGTCTTGTCGACGGTGGCACCATCGGCGGGGGAAACGATGAAGACCTTGGCATCCTTGGGCGGCTCCTGGCTCTTCAGGGCGTCTGCGGCACTGGCCAACACCGACGCTCCCATCAGCAAACCGGCAACGGCAGCACGCGAAAATAGGCTGTTCATTCACTTCTCCTGTGATTCACTCATTGACCGCAGCTTGTCATCCAACAGCGGCGGTAGTTCACCTTAGTTGAAATATGCGCCAAGGTGTTCACGTTGCCTGACAGAAAAATTTAAGTCAGGGTTAAACAATGCCGAGGCGCCAAGGTCTTAGGCTGCGTTCGATCATGACGAGGAATAAAGCCATGACGAAAGTTATTCACCTGTAAAAGAAAAAGGGGCCTTCAATGCGTTCGACCATAGGGGTACTGCTGGCAGTACTGATCAGTCCATTGGCCCAGGCGGAGCTGATCGACGAAATCGCCGACCGGGGCGAACTGCGCATTGCCGTACAAGCCGACAACCCGCCTTATGCGTTCAAGCAAGACGAGCGGCTGAGCGGTTTCGATGTGGAATTTGGCCAGGACCTGGCCCGCGAACTCGACCTGCGTGCCGAATTTGTCGAGGCCCCTGCGGACGAGGTACTGCCGGGTGTGGAAAGCGGCAAGTATGATGTCGCGCTGACCCCAGCGAGCGAAGCACTCAAGAGTGACGGGCCGCTTGACGCGAGCCTGCCGTTTGGCGAGAAGAAACTGGTGATCCCGTTCCAGAAGGACAACCCGGCGTTTGAAAGTGCTTTGAACAATGCGCTGCAGCGGTTGAAGGACAGTGGCCGCACGGCCGAGCTGGAACAGAAGTGGTTCAAGGGTGTGCAGGAGACTGCGGCCGGGCAATGAGGTTTGTGCGGTCTGTGCCGCCCTCATCGCCGGCAAGCCGGCTCCCACACTCACTCCACAGCCGGCGCAGGGCTACCCCAAGGCCCGCTGCGCCTGGTCCAGCTCCAGCTCACTGAACACCTGCACCCCCGCCCGCCGCAGCAGCGCCGCTGTGACCCCTTCCCCGGCCACCTTCACGCCACTGAACGTGCCGTCATAGGTCAAGCGGTTGCCACATGAAGGGCTGCCCGACTTCAATACCGCCACACCAATGCCATGCCGCCGCACCAGTACGAGCGCCAACTGCGCGCCGGCCAGGAACTGCGCACTGACATCTTCGCCCATGACAGTGATCACCTGTGTGCTGCCGTCGAGCACCTGCCCACCTTGCCCGCCTGGTATCTCCGCGGGTGGCCGAGGGGTCGGCAACCCGCCGGCGACTTCCGGGCACAACGGCACCACGCGGCCTTCGGCCTGCCACTGCTGCAACAAGTGCGGGTGGCCGCTGGTGCGACCGTCATAGCGCACCGGTTGCCCCAGCAGGCAAGCGCTGACCAGCACCCTGGGCAAATCAGAACGGGTCATTGCCACGCCGCCGGAACCAGCCCGTCAACGACAAGCGCTCACGCCCGGCGGGCAGCACTTCGTGAGGCACCTCACCCGACAGGAACACCACCAGGCAACCTGCCAGCGGCTCGACCAGGGGCTCGGCACCGTCGGCCAGGAACATGCGCAGCTGCCCACCATCCTGCGGCTGCCAGTCTTCGTTCAGGTAAAACACCGCCGAGACCATGCGCCGATCGTCGTCACGAAAGCGGTCCAGATGCCGGCGATAAAATGCCCCGGGTGGGTACAGGGCAAAATGGCACTCGAAATCCTGCAGGCCGAGAAACAGGCCCTGGTTGATGGCCAGCCGTAACTGGTCCATGGCCGCCAGGTACTGGTCGCAAGCCTCGGCCTGGCCAGGGTCGATCCACTGGATCTGGTCGCCGCGAATGGTTTCGCGTACTTCCTGGGCATCACCGCGCCCCACCCCGGCCGGGTTGAGTTCGCCTTCGGCATAACGGCGCCGGCACTCGACCGCCAACGCGCGCGCCAGGTCCACAGGCAGAAACAGCGCCTGTTGGGACCAGCCATGGGTGGCCAGATCGTCAACGACGGCCGCGAGCATCGGGTTTTCGGGGGAAGTATGCATGGCGCGCATCATATCCATTCGCCCTGGCGGCGCACAGCGCCACTTGGCCGAGAAACACGCACATATCTCGACAAACCGGCGCCGGGCCAAGGACAATGGTCGCCTGCCGACAGGAGTCCTGAATGCGCCGTCTGTTTTCCCTGATTCTGCTGATGATCTGCACCACGCCTGTCTGGGCAGATAACCTGGATCAACTGTACAAGGCTGCCGGCTGGCCCGACCAGCGCGCCCACTTCAACGATGCCCTCACCGCCGCCCAGGCGCGCTACCGCAACAGTTTACCGCCCGCCGTGTACCAGGCGCTGGTCGACAACAGCAACCAGCGCTTCCAGGCCCAGGCGGTAGACCGTCGTGCCCAGGCAAAGCTGCGCGCCAGCCTGGCCAACCCGGCACCGGCCCTGGCGTTCTTCCAGTCGCCGCTGGGGCGCAAGGTGGTAGCCGCCGAGCTCAAGGCCACGCGCAAGGATGAACTGGCCAGAAACGCCAAGGGCTTGCCGAAAATGCAGGCCAGCGATGACCGCCTGCTGATCATTGGCCACCTGGCTCAGGCCTTGCCAGCACGCGAAGCTGGCGCCGAAGTCAGCCTGGCCATCGCCGGCGTGGCGGCCGACAGCCTCAGCTCGATGATCCCCGGCCTGTTCGGCGGCGGCCAGGCGCAAGGCCTGCTCGACGGTCAGCGCCAGCGGCTCATGGGGCAAATTGGCGAAGACCTCAACAATACGTTGCTGTACGTCTACCGCGACCTGTCCGACGCCGAACTGGAAGAGTTCGCCACCTTTGCCGAGTCGCCCGACGGCAAGGCCTACTACCAGGCGGCACTGGCCGCGGTGCGTGCCGGCCTGGCGGTGGGCCAGAGCAGCAATGACCTGAAGTGATCAGCCCAGGCGCTGGTCGATGAAATCGAAGTAGCGCTGGCGAATGCCTGGCAGCTCGTTGGCCAGATGGTGACGCGCGTCGGGCAGCATCAGGATCTGCGGCTCAGCGAACTTGGCCTTCAGCACCCCCAGGTTGTATGGCCAATCCACCGTGCCGTCGGCCTCTCCCTGTACGATCAATGGCCGCCGCGTACTTTTGGGCGCAGCCTCGATGCGTTTGACCCAGGCGATCAGGGCACCCACCCAGGCGGTGGGCAGCCGGCGCGGTTGCAGGGGGTCGGCCTGGAGAAACGGCAGGAAGGCAGGGTCGTTGGTGTTCTCACTGAAGCGCCGCTCGATACCATTGACGAAATGGCGCAGCACGCGATAGCTGAATTTGGACCAACGCCAGGCACATGGCCGCACCAGCGGCGCCAGCAGAATGACCTGGCCATCCACAGGGCTATGGGCACCTTGGTGCAGCAAATGGTCCACCGCGATCGCCCCACCCGTGCTCTGCCCGCACAAATGCCATGGCCGCGGCAGCTGCAACGCACATGCCTGTTCGAACAGGGCCTGCAGCACCTGCTGGTACACCGCGAAGTCGCTGATGCTCGCCCGCTCGCCGCTGGACAGCCCATGGCCGGGCAGGTCGCAGCTGATGACCGCGAAACCTTGCCCGAGCGCCCACTCGATCACATGCCGATAGAGGCCCATGTGGTCGTAATAGCCATGCAGCAGGAACAGCGTCGCGCTTGGCTGCTCGGGTAGCCAAGCCTGCCCGACCAACTCGAACCCCGCGGCCTGGAAACCGCCCAGCCAGCTGTGGGCCGACAGGTTCAGGCCATAGAAACGCTGGTAATTCTGCGCTTGAATCGACAGCGGATGGCGCGCGGTGAACGGCGCCAGGCTGGCACGCAGGCGGTCGGGCTGAAAGTCTGGGGGCATCGGGTACATCCACAGCGAAGCAAGTATTGATCTGGGATATTCAGCTCTGGCCGGCATCGTGGCAAGCTTCGGCCATGCATTACCTGTACTGGCCCTATCGCCGGCAAGCCAGCTCCCACAGGGATATCACCAGGCCTCAGGCCGTTGACAACCTGTGGGGGCTGCCTTGCGGGCGGCAGGGCCAGTGAACCCACCACAAAAATACCAGCAGATATCCATGCAAACCCGCCTCGCCAAACCTGCCCTGATGAGCCTCGCCCTGCTGCTCTGCGCCGCCACCCTTTGGCAGGTCTACACCACCTTCCAGGCCCGTTACCTGCGCCCCTTCGACAACCAGGCCACGCTGTTCGACGGCAGCCAGTTACAGCTCCCCGCCGAGCTGGCCGGCCCGGGCCCGATCCGTGTGGTGCACTTCTGGGACCCAGCCTGCCCTTGCAATGTCGGCAATCAACAGCACCTTGCCGACCTGGTCAGCCAGTTCGCGGAACAGGGCGTGGCTTTCCACGTGCTGCAAAAGCCCGGCAGCCATGGCCAGCTGCCGGCCAACCTTACCGGGCTGCAACCGCTGGGCAGCCTGCCCGGTAGCGAACACCTGCCCGCCTCGCCGGCCGTGGCCATCTGGGATCGGCGAGGTCGCCTGGCCTATTTCGGCCCCTACAGCGAAGGCGCTGTCTGCAATGCCAGCAACAGCTTCATCGAACCTGTTCTCAAGGCACTGCTCGACGGCCGCCAGGTCAGCGCCTCCAATACCCTGGCGATTGGCTGCTATTGCCCTTGGGCAGGCTGACGCACCCGTGCGGGGTTACCCACCACCGTGGCACCGGCTGGCACATCCCGGGTCACCACGCTACCGGCACCAACCACCGCGTTATCGCCAATGGTCACACCCGGCAGAATGATCGCCGCACCGCCGATCCACACATTGTTGCCGATGATCACGGGGCGCCCGCTTTCCAGCCCGCTGCGCCGCACGTCGGGGTCCAGCGGGTGGTCGGCGGCGTAAATCTGCACATTGGGGCCGATCTGGCAGTCATCGCCGATAGACACCGGCACCACGTCGAGCATCACGCAATTGAAATTGATGAAGGTGTTGCGGCCGACGCGGATGTTGTAGCCATAGTCGCAGTAGAAGGGTGGGCGGATCACGGTGCCCTCGCCCACGTGGCCAAAATGTTCGCGCAGCAAGCCATGACGGGCGTCGTTAAGCAGTTCCACGCTGTTATTGTAGCGGTGCATCCAGTGCTTGCTGGCGATCTGCTCGGCCTGCAATTCAGGGCAGCCAGCGTGGTAGAGCTGGCCAGTAAGCATCTTCTGTTTTTCGCTGAGTGCCATGGAAACTCCTTCCTAGGGCTATGCTCGTTCGCGCATCCACCCAAGGTCGGACCCTTTTTTTTCGTAGATAGCTCAAGGAGTCTGCATGAAGCGCAGCCTGACCCTACTGGCCGTGGTTGTTGCCGCGGCCGCTGGCGCTGGTTACTGGTATGCACAGGGCAAGCTGCCACAGCGTGAAGGCGAAGTGGCGATGGCCGGCCTGCAGGCGCCGGTCAGCGTGCGCTACGACAGCCGCGGCGTGCCGCACCTGCAAGCGCAGAACGAGGCGGACCTGTACCGTGCGCTGGGCTATGTGCATGCCCAGGACCGGCTGTTTCAAATGGAGATCATGCGCCGCCTGGCACGTGGCGAACTGGCCGAGGTGCTGGGCGACAAGCTGCTGCCCACCGACACGCTGTTCCGCAGCCTGCGCATACGCGAGCAAGCCGCGCTGATGGCCAGGCGCCAAGACCCGCAATCGCCGGCCGCCCTGGCCTTGCAAGCCTACCTCGACGGGGTCAACCGCTGGCAGGCCAGCCACCCCAAGCCGGTGGAGTTCGACCTGCTCGGTATCACCCCACGCCCGTTCACCGCCGAAGACACCCTGAGTATCGCCGGCTACCTGGCGTACAGTTTTGCCGCAGCGTTTCGCACCGAACCGGCGCTGACCTACATCCGCGACCAGTTGGGCCCTGACTACCTGAACATTTTCGACCTGGGCTGGCAGCCCGAGGGGGCCCTGGGCAAACCGCTGGCCGCGGCCGACTGGCGCAGCCTCGAGGGCCTGGCGCGGCTCAGCCACGAAGCACTGGGCGATGCCGGCATTGCGCAGTTCGAGGGCAGCAATGCCTGGGCCGTCGCCGGTAGCCGCACACGCAGTGGCAGGCCGTTGCTGGCAGGCGACCCGCACATCAGTTTTGCAGTGCCGGCGGTGTGGTACGAGGCCGAACTGTCGGCCCCCGGCTTCAACCTGTACGGCTACTTTCAGGCGCTCAACCCGTTCGCCCTGCTCGGCCACAACCGCGACTTCGGCTGGAGCCTGACCATGTTCCAGAACGATGATGTAGACCTGATCGCCGAACGCACCAACCCGGCCGACAGCAACCAGGTCATGGTCGATGGCCGGTGGCACACACTGGAAACCACCCAGCAGCAGATTGCGGTAAAGGGTGAAGCGCCAGTCACCCTCAACCTGCGTCGCTCGCCCCATGGCCCCATCGTCAACGATGTACTGGGCAATATCGCCGGCACCACGCCAGTAGCCCTGTGGTGGGCGTTTCTCGAAACCGAAAACCCGATCCTCGAGGGTTTCTACCAGCTCAACCGCGCCGACTCTCTGGGCAAGATGCGCGAAGCCACAGCCAAGGTCCATGCGCCGGGGCTGAACTTCGTCTGGGCCAACGCCCGCGGTGATATCGGCTGGTGGGCGGCAGCGAAGCTGCCGATACGCCCAGCCGGCGTAGACCCGGCATTCATCCTCGACGGCGCCAGCAGCCAGGCCGACAAGCTCGGTTTCTACCCCTTCAGCGCCAACCCGCAGCAGGAGAACCCGGCCCGCGGCTATATCGTCTCGGCCAATTACCAGCCACCGGCGGCGGTGCCGATACCGGGGTACTACAACCTGCCCGATCGTGGCCGCCAGCTCGATCGCCAGCTGGCCAACCCTGAGGTGAAGTGGGACACCCAGAACAGCCAGGCGCTACAGCTGGACACCACCAGCGACTATGGCCCGCGCACGCTGGCCCCGCTGCTGGCGACCCTGCGTGCCATAGCCGAAGGTGATGAAGAAAAGGAACTGGTGGAACAACTGGCCGCCTGGGCGGGCGATTACCCGCTGGACTCGACCAGCGCCACCCTGTTCAACCAGTTCCTTTACGAGCTGGCCTACTCGGCCCTGCATGATGAACTGGGCGATAGCTGGTTCCCGGTACTGATCAGTACCCGCGCCATCGACGCCGCCTTGCCACGGCTGGCGGCGGATGCCGATTCGCCCTGGTGGAATACCCGGGGTGGCGACCAGCGCACCGACCGGACCCAAGTGGTGCGTACGGCATGGCACAACAGCCTGAAGCACCTGCGCGACACCCTGGGCGACGACCCGTCGCGCTGGCAGTGGGGCAAGGCCCATACCTTGACCCACAACCACCCCCTGGGGGTGAAGAAGCCGCTGAACCTGCTGTTCAACGTTGGGCCATTCGCCGCCCCCGGTACACATGAAGTACCGAACAACCTGTCGGCGAAAATCGGCCCGGCGCCATGGCCGGTCACCTACGGGCCCTCGACGCGGCGGCTGATCGACTTTGCCGATGCCGGGCAGGCGCTGACCAGCAACCCGGTCGGGCAGAGTGGCGTGCCCTTCGACCGGCATTACGCAGACCAGGCCGAGGGGTATGTGCAAGGGCGGTATCAGAAGGCGCAGATGGGGGTGATTCCGGCGCAGAGCACGCTCAGGCTGGTGCCGGCGCAGTGATTGCTCTGGTTGGTATGTAGCTTTGAGATTGCCGGGGCTGCTTTGCAGCCCATCGCGACACAAGGCCGCTCCTACAAGATGGCGATTTGGTAGGGGCGCTGCGGCCGGAAGCAAAAACGCCGACACATGGGCGTCGGCGTTTTTTCGATGACTGCTGGCGGATCAGAACGCCGGTAGTACGGCGCCCTGGTACTTCTTGGCGATGAATTCCTTCACTTGCGGGCTGGTCAGGGCCTTGGCCAGTTTCTGCATGGCATCACTGTCCTTGTTGTCCGGGCGCGCGACCAGGAAGTTCACGTACGGCGAGTCGGCACCTTCGATCACCAGCGCATCCTTGGCCGGGTTCAAGCCGGCTTCGAGGGCGTAGTTGGTGTTGATCATGTCCAGGTCCACCTGGTCCAGCACGCGTGGCAGCATGGCCGACTCAAGCTCGCGGAACTTCAGGTTCTTCGGGTTCTCGGCAATGTCCTTGGGGGTGGCCAGGGCGTTCTTCGGGTCCTTCAGGGTGATCAGGCCGGCCTTCTGCAGCAGGATCAGAGCACGCCCGCTGTTGCTCCCTTCGTTCGGAATGGCAACGGTGGCGCCCTCTTTCAGCTCGCTCAGGCTCTTGACCTTCTTTGAATAGCCACCGAACGGCTCGACGTGCACGCCAACCACGGTTACCAGGTGGGTGCCCTTGCCTTCATTGAAGCTCTTCAGGTAAGGCAGCGTCTGGAAGTAGTTGGCGTCCAGGCGCTTCTGGTCCACCTGCACGTTCGGCTGCACGTAGTCGGTGAAGACCTTGATCTGCAGGTCCACCCCTTCTTTGGCCAGGGTAGGCTTGATCAGCTCGAGGATTTCGGCGTGCGGTACCGGGGTAGCGGCAACCACCAGTTTCTCGGCAGCGGCGGCCAGGCCGGAAAACGCCAGGGCGGCGGCCAGGGCGGTGGTCAGCAGGGTCTTCTTCATGGTGGTCCTTATTCTGAATCTGGGCCATCGGCGATGGCGAATCGGCTGCCCAACCGCTTCACCAGTGGGCGTGAGGCGGACAATACCTAGAATTTTTATTCCGTAACAATATCTTTTATTTCGCTAGTTATTCCAAAAAATACAGTCACTACGGGTTTTGCTTATGAGCCATGGCTCGCCAGCGGTCTTGGCAGGTCGAAGTCATGGGGCAACAGCTCGGCGCTATCATTTACCAGCAAGGCAAAGTGAATGACATTCTCCAGCTCGCGGGTATTGCCCGGCCACGGGTGGGCTTCCAGCACCTGCTGCGCGGCCTCGCTCACCAGGGGCACCGGGCGCTGCAGCCGGGTACTGTAGATACCCACGAAATACTCGGCCAACGGCAGGATATCGCCTGGCCGCTCGCGCAATGGCGGCAGCTCCAGCGCGCCTTCATGCAGGTAGTGGTAGAGCCGCTCGTTGAAGCGACCGGCACGCACCACCCGAGCCAGGTCGATGCTGCTGGCGGCTACCAGCCTTACATCCACCGGCTGTGGTTGTTGCGCCCCAACACGCATCACCTCACGGTTCTCCAGCGCTGCCAGCAGCTTGCCCTGGATGGCCAGCGGCAAGTCGGCGATTTCGTCCAGGTAAAGCGTGCCGCCGTTGGCCGAGCCAAACCAGCCGGCGCGGCTGCTGGCCGTACCGCCATGGCTGCCAGCGCTATAGCCGAACAACTCGGCGTCGGCATAGGTCGGGCTGATGGCCGCGCAGTTGACAGACACGAACAGCCCGCTACGGTCGCTGGTACGGTGGATCTGCCGCGCCAGCAGCTCCTTGCCGGTACCGGTCTCGCCACGAATCAGCACCGGCAAGGGTTGCGGCGCCAGGAGCTCAAGCTCATCGCGCAGCCGCTGCGAGCGTGGGTCGATGAACACCAATGCCTTGGCACGGATGCTCAACGGGCTTTTGTCCAGTTCAGGAAAGGTCAGCAGCGGCTGGCCAAACGGGTTTTGGAAAGTCATGAAAAACTCCCGCCCCAGGCCTGCGGTGGCCGGGCGTACAGGGGCCAATCAGGCGCGGCGCAGTGCCCGCTGCTCGACCCGGCTTTGCAAGCGATACAAGTAGGCGAAGCCTTGTTCCCAGCGCTCATGCCCGGACTTGACGTTGATGTGCCCGGCGTTGCTCAGCAAGCCCGCTTCGGCACCCCAGGCCTGGGCCAGGTATAACGCCCGCGGCACGCTCACAGCAGGGTCGTTGTCCGAGCTGACAACCTGGCTGGGAAATGGCAACACCCCGAGCGGAATCGGCGCAAAGTTGCGCAGCGCCGACGCACAGGCGGGCCGCTCGACGTCCGCAGGCGCCACCAGCAACGCCCCCCTCACCCGCCGCAGCAACGCCGGGCTGGCCTGCGCGGCCCAATGGGCGACGGTGATGCAGCCTAGGCTATGGGCGATCAGGATGACTGGCGAGGTCTCGGCGGCAATCGCCTGTTCCAGCGCCTGCACCCAGTCCTGGCGTTGCGGGGTCAACCAGTCATGCTGCTCGACCCGCGCGCTGTTGGGCAGGGTGCGTTGCCAGTGGCTTTGCCAGTGGTGGTCCGGCGATCCTTGCCAGCCCGGCACAATCAGGTAACGAATCGACTCATTGCGCATGGGGACGCCTCCAGTAAGTTTGCGTGCTTGGAGGCCAGTATAAGGACAGGGTTATATTCGTAAAGGAATAAGAAGCTATTTATTAATAACCAAAATGCAGGTTCGGCCTTGCGCCGCGACGGGCTGCAAAGCAGCCGCGGCAATCTCACAGGTACAAAAAAGCCCGGGACCAACCCCGGGCTTTGCATCAGCCACAGCGACTCAGATGTCCGCCAGCTTCTGCCAAACCTTCGGCCGGAAGAACAGCGTCTCACCACGCGCCAGGCCGGTCAGGCTATCGTGGTCCTTGACCACTTCGGCTTCGATCAACTCGCTCTGCCCTTCCACCTTCAGGGTCACCCGGGTAGTCGCGCCCAACGGCCGAATGTCGCGCACTTCGGCCGCATGGTGGCCTTCGGTTTCATGGCGCGACAAAGACACCTCGTGCGGCCGGAACAGCACATGCTGCCCTTCGCTCAACGCCAGGCGGTTGGAGTCACCGAGGAAGTGGTACACGAAATCGTTGGCCGGCTGCTCATACACCTCGCCCGGCGAACCGATCTGCTCGATCACGCCTTTGTTCATCACCACGATGCGGTCTGCCACCTCCATGGCTTCTTCCTGGTCGTGGGTGACGAATACCGAGGTCAGGTTGATGTCTTCGTGCAGCCGCGCGAGCCAGCGGCGCAGTTCTTTGCGCACCTTGGCATCCAGCGCACCGAACGGCTCATCCAGCAGCAGCACCTTGGGCTCCACCGCCAGTGCCCGGGCCAGGGCGATGCGCTGACGCTGGCCACCCGACAACTGCTCAGGGTAGCGGTCGGACAACCAGTCCAGTTGCACCATGTTCAGCAGCTCATGCACTTTCTCGGCGATCCTGCTTTCGCTTGGGCGCTCGCCCTTGGGCTTCATGCGCAGGCCGAACGCCACGTTGTCGAACACGCTCATGTGGCGGAACAGTGCGTAGTGCTGGAACACGAACCCCACGTTGCGGTCGCGCACGTCGCGGCCCGACACGTCCTCCCCATGGAACACGATGTTGCCCTGGTCCGGGGTTTCCAGGCCGGCGATGATGCGCAGCAAGGTGGTCTTGCCGCAGCCGGACGGGCCGAGCAAGGCCACCAGCTCGCCGCTGTTGATGTCCAGGGTGATGTTGTCCAGGGCCTGGAAGCTGTTGAAGCGCTTGCTGACGTTACGAACTTCGATCGACATGAGTCATTCCTCCGCGGCGCCGTGGCGCAGGCGGTTAATACGGTTCTCGCTCCACTGCTTGAGCAGCAGGATGAAGAGCGCCAGGATCAGCAACAGGCTGGCCACGCTGAAGGCCGCGACGTGGTTGTACTCGTTGTAGAGAATTTCCACGTGCAGCGGCAGGGTGTTAGTCACGCCACGAATGTGGCCGGACACCACCGACACCGCGCCAAACTCGCCCATGGCCCGCGCAGTACACAGCACCACGCCGTAGATCAGCCCCCATTTGATGTTCGGCAGGGTCACGTGCCAGAACATCTGCCAGCCGTTGGCGCCGAGCAGCCGCGCGGCCTCCTCCTCTTGCGTGCCCTGCTCCTGCATCAGCGGGATCAGCTCACGGGCCACGAACGGCACGGTGACGAAAATGGTCGCCAGGACGATGCCCGGCAGGGCGAAGACTATTTGAATATCGTGGTCTTGCAGCCACGGCCCGAACAGGCCCTGCGCGCCGAACATCAGCACGTAGACCAGGCCGGCGATCACCGGCGACACCGAGAACGGCAGGTCGATCAGGGTGACCAGGATGCTCTTGCCGCGGAAGGTGTACTTGCTCACGCACCAGGCGGCGCTTACCCCGAACACCAGGTTCAACGGCACCGAGATGGCCACGGCGAGCAGGGTCAGTTTCAGCGCCGACAAGGCGTCGGGTTCGAGGATCGCCTCGAAGAAGGTGCCAAAACCGTTCTTCAGCGCCTGCGATACCACAATGACCAGTGGCAACAGCAAAAACAGCACGAACACCAGCCAACCAAGGCCGATCAGGATACGCCGCGAAGTGGCGCTGCCGCGGCGGGCGGCGTTGGCGGCCGCGCTTGCACTCAGGGATGAACTGGACATGCCGGCCTCCTTCAAGGGGTTTCGATACGGCGCTGCAGCAGGTTGATCAGCAGCAGCAGGATGAAGGAAACCACCAGCATCAACACGCCAATGGCGGTCGCCCCGGTGTAGTCGTACTGGTCGAGCTTGACCATGATCAGCAGCGGCAGGATCTCGGTCTTCATTGGCATGTTGCCAGCAATGAAAATCACCGAACCGTACTCGCCCACGCCACGGGCGAAGGCCAGGGCAAAGCCGGTCAGCCAGGCGGGCAGCAGGGCCGGCGCCAGGATGTGGCGGAACACCTGCAGCGGCTTGGCGCCCAGGCAGGCCGCAGCCTCTTCCACTTCACGCGGGATGTCGGCCAGAACCGGCTGCACGGTGCGCACCACGAACGGCAGGGTGACAAACGTCAGCGCCAGGGTGATGCCCAGTGGGGTGTAGGCGATCTTGAAGCCCAGGTCGGTGGCGAACTGACCGACCCAGCCCTGGGGGGCGTAAAGCGCGGTCAGGGCGATACCGGCAACGGCCGTGGGCAGCGCGAACGGCAGGTCGATCATCGCATCGATGACCTTGCGCCCCGGGAAGGTGTAGCGCACCAGCACCCAGGCCAGCAGGGTGCCAATCACACCATTGATAATGGCCGCAAACAGGGCAGTGCCGAAACTCAGTTTGAGCGCGGCGATTACCCGCGGCGCACTGATGATGTTCCAGAACTGCTCGAAGGTCAGCTGCGAGGCATGGATGAACATGGCCGCCAGCGGTATCAGCACGATCAGGCTGAGGTACACCAAGGTGTAGCACAGCGTCAGCCCGAAGCCGGGTATGACGGGGGAAATGCGACGTGACATAAATATCCCTGGTTGAATGCACTCGGCCCTGTATCGAGCCGGGGTCGGTACAGGCTTTTGAATCCTGGGCTGCGT